>CAZUGW010000310.1:0-4401 GCA_964620055.1 uncultured bacterium | reverse complement strand
GTCGGCTATGGCTGGTGGCAGCGCGTCGCCGCCACGGGCGCGGCGATCCTCTGTCGGGGCCGAAAGAACCTGACCTTTCCCGGCCGAAAGAGTCTGTCGGATGGATCGTTTCTGAGCGTGCTGCGCCCGCCCAAAGGCGATCCGGGAGAGCCGATCCCGGTGCGGGTGATCGAATATACCCTCCAGGGAGTCCCTGGGGCAGAGCCGCGCTATTGTCTGCTCACCAGCCTGCTCGACCCCCACGCCGCCCCCGCCGCAGAGCTGGCCGCCCTCTATCACGAGCGCTGGGAAGCCGAGACCCTGTTCGATGAGTTCAAGACCCACCTGCGCGGTGGCAGTCGCGTCCTCTTGCGCTCTAAGACGCCGCAACTGGTCAGACAGGAAGTCTATGGGCTCTTGCTGGCGCACTACTGCGTGCGCACGGTGATGCACGAGGCGGCGCAGGCGAAGGGAGAAGACCCGGATCGGATCTCCTTTCTCCATACGGTGCGAGTGCTGCGGCGCAAACTCCCGCAGGCGGCGGGAGCCTTTTCCCCCTGAGCAACTGACGGTCTGGTACCAGTCGGTGATTGAGGAAGTGTTGGAGGAACGAGTCGTCTCCAGTCGGGGCCGCCGCGTCCCGCGCGGGGTGCGGCAACGCATCAGCCAATACCGCACCCGCAAACGCGGGCCCACCAACCTGGTCAAGGGAGTGGACTACCGGGCGGCGGTGGTGATCATAAGATGCTAAGTAAACAGTATTGGAACAGTATTGGGCAACAGTATTGGGGACAGTCACCTATTTCCCCCAACACCCTCACTGTCCCCTGCCTCCCCGACTCGCCCCTACGCCGCGAACACGTGCACCGCCCCCGGGTCGAAGTGCGCGCTCACTTCGCTCCCCACCGCCAGCCCGCTCTCGTAGAACGCCCGCCGCGCCATCAAGGCCACCAGCGTCACCCCCGCCTCCACGTCCACCCGGATCAGCTCATCCACCACGCGCACGACGCGCCCCCGCACCAGGTTGGGCTGCCCGTTGGGCGCGGTGGTGAGCGCCACCTCCTCCGGTCGCACCGTGAGGCACACCTCCCCCTCCGGCCCCTCCGCCGCGCGGAACTCCAGCTCGCCCACCGCGATCCCCAACCCGCTCCCGTTGCGCGTCGCGCGGCCCCGCAGGATATTCTCCGACCGCACGAACCGCGCCACGAATTCCGAGTTCGGCCGCCGGAACACCTCCTCCGGCGTGCCGATCTGCTGCACCCGCCCCTGATTCAGAATGCCGATCTTGTCCGCCACCATCAACGTCTCTTCGAAGTTGTGCGAGACGTGCACCGTGGTCGTGCCCAGCTCCTGGTGCACCCGCCGCAGCTCCACGCACAGCCCCTCCCGCGTCTGCTCGTCCAGCGCGCTCAACGGCTCGTCCAGCAGCAGCACCTTCGGCTCGATGGCCAGCGCCCGCGCCAGCGCGACGCGCTGCCTCTCCCCGCCGCTCAACTTCACCGACGAGCGATGCAGCAAGTGGGTGATGCCCAATAAGCTCGCAAGTTCCTTGACTTTTCGCTCGATCTCCGCCGCCGGCTTCTTGCGCAGTTTCATCCCAAAGCCGATGTTCTTCGCCACGTCGAGATGGGGAAAGAGCGCGTAATCCTGCGGCAGATAGCCCAGCCCGCGCCGCTCGGGGGGAATGTCATTGACCCGCTCGCCGTCCACGAAAACATCGCCGCGCTCCGGGCGATACAGCCCCGCGAGACATTCCAGCAAGACCGTCTTCCCCGCGCCGGTCGGGCCGAGCAACACGAAATACTCGCCCCGCTCCACGGCCACACTCGCCTCGTGGACGGCGAACTCGCCCAGGGTGATGGAGACGTTCTTGATCTGAATCAGGGGATCAGACAATCGCTTTCCCTTTTGCCTTTTTACTTCTTACTTTTTACTTTCTTTATCCCCCCGCCGTCGGCAGCAGCACCGCCACCACATCCCCCGACTTCACCGTCGTCGCCGGGCCATCGCTCGCCGCGTCGCCGTTCACCAGCAGCAGCACGCTCGCCCACACCTCGCCGTTGCCATCGAACAAGATCGGCTTCGCGCCGTCGCCCAGCCGCGCGGCCAACTGCTCCAAGGCCTGCTTGATCGAGATCCCATCTCCCTCAATGGTCACTTCCTTCGTCCCGGCCAGATCGCGCAGACCTGAAAACAGCCTCAGCTTGATCATCTAATCATCGCCTCCTACCAGAGATAGCCTCTGCCACCGAGTTTCTTGAAGGCCAACAGCGTCACCGCCGAGATCGCGATCATGATAATCACCAGCGCCACCGCTTTCTCTATCTCACCGGAGGAGTACATTAGGAACATGGCGATGGGCATTACCTCGGTCTTCAGACGCGTCGATCCCGCGAAGAACAGCACCGGGCCGAATTCCGCAATCGCCCGCGCCCAGGTCATCACCGCGCCGGCCACCAGGCCGGTCATCGCCATCGGCAGCACCACCTTGAAGAACGCCTGCATGCGCGTGCAGCCCAGCGTGCGCGCCACCTCTTCGTGCCGGGTCCCGATGGTGTCGAACGTCGCCTTCATCGCCCGCATCCCGAACGCGCAGGCCACGAAAAACTGCGCCATCACAATGCCGCGCGTGGTGTAGACCCAGGTGGAGCCGTCATCTGCGATCTCGTGCCCGGTGGCGAGGGAGAGAAAGGCGTTGAGGGCTTTGACCAGAGGCGCCGGCGTCAAGTGGTTGAGTAACTGGCCGCCCGGGGTGAGAAAGAACATTAGCAGGCTCATCCCGATCACCGGCGGCGGGACCACGATGGGCAGATCGAGCAGCGTGTCCACCAGCTTCTCCCCCGGGAAGTGGTAGCGGGAGAGGATGTAGGCCGCGGGAATCGCCACCAGCATGGATACCAGCATGGTGAGAAACGCGGTGGTTACGCTCAAACGGATGGCGAAGTGCACCTCGGGGTCGCGCAGCGCCGCGACGAAGATGTCCCACCCGCTCTTGCCTTCGGTGCTGTTGGCCTGGGCGAGGTACCAGACGTTGCTGAACAGCACCAGCGCCGTCGCCGCCAGGAAGAAGATCAGCACCGCGCTGAGCGCCGCGGCGAACAGCTTGTTGTTCAGGTCCCCGCGCCCGCCGGTTGTCGCACGCGCCACGCTCACGGCTTTCCTGTCGGACAGGCTTTCACCTTCGGCGGCGCGCCGAATCCGTGCTTGAGGAAGATCTTGGTGGCCTCAGGGCTTGCCAGGAAGTCCACGTACTGCTTAGCCTCTCGGGCATGCGCCGTGAACGTCACCACCCCGGCTGGCACCGGCGAGCACACCGCGTACTGCGCGGGGATCGGGATGACCGCCATCTCCTTCGCGTTGTACATCGCGGCGGTGGCATCCCAGACGATGGAGGCGTCGAGTTGCCTCATCTTGACGGCGTTGCTCAGTTCCGACACGTTCTGCGCCGACATCGTCAGGTTCTTTTCCGCCTGCGTCCACGCTTTCGCCTTCACCAGGCTCTCCCGCGCCGCCCGGCCGATCGCCACCGCTTTCGGGTCGCCCAGCCCCAATCGTAGCCCGCTCCGCCCCAGGTCGGCCAGCCCCTTGACGCCCTTCGGGTTGCCGGGCTGCACGACGATCACCGTCGTCATCGTCGCCACTACTTTGTACCCCGGCTTAACGACCTTACGCTTCTCCGCCTGCTCCATGAAGTACAGCTCGCCCGGGAGGTACACATCGCCCTTGCGCGAGACGCACACATCGGGCAGGAGACAAGCAGATCCCTTGTAATTGTAGTCTATCTTCACCCCGGTCTTCTTCTCGAACGCCGCCCCCAGTTCGTCCAGCGCCGGCCGCAACGCCGCCCCCGAGTGCACCAGCAGCGTCACCTTCCCACCCTCCGCCCGCGCCATCGCGAGCACCCCCGCCATCACGGCCAGGCAGATGATGGTGATGAGTACGATCCGACGCGCCTCCAGGGTCACTGCGAACGCCTCCTAGCGGTAGGTCCTCACCGACGACGACGACACCGACGCGAACACCATGTCCCCCTCCGCGATCCCCAGCCTCTCCAACGTCACCGCGGTGATCTCCGCGTTCATCGCCAGCGATCCGTTCAACGACACCCGCACTTTGTCCCCCATGTGCACGATCTCGCGCACCTTCGAGCGGAATACGTTGCGCACCCCGTCCGACGGCCCCTCGGAACTCAGCGTTATGTCGCTCGGGAAGAAGGCGAGCAGCGTGTCTCCCATCTCCGGGCGCGGCGCATCGGCGTAGAGGCACGTGTCCCCCACCCAGACCTGCGCCAGCCCGCTTATCTGGTTGGCGCTGATCGTCCCCTCGTAGAAGTTCACGCCCGTCAACTCGGCCACAAAGCGTGACCTGGGACGATGCAGCAACTCGTGCCGATCCCCCATCTGGAGTACCCGTCCCCGATCC
>CAZUGW010000309.1:0-4416 GCA_964620055.1 uncultured bacterium | reverse complement strand
GTGCCCGTGGGGACGATCACGGAAGCGCCGAAGGTCGCGGGCGAGACGATAGTCACCGTGGGGCGCGTGGGCGAGATCGAGGTGAAGCAGGAACTGTCTTTCGCGCGCAGCCCCACGACGCGGGTGAAGGAGGCGGCGAAGATCAGCTACACGCTGACCAACCGCGGCGCGGCGGCGCACCCAGTCGGTCTGCGGATCGTGCTGGATACCATGTTGGGCGCGAACGACGGCGCGCCGCTGCGCGCGGGTGACAAGGCGATCTCCACCGCCACGCAATTGACCGGCGACGCCATCCCGGACTACTGGCAGGCCTTCGACTCGCTCTCCGCTCCCGCGGTGATCTCGCAGGGGGCCTTGCGCGGCCCCGGCTTGACCCCGCCGGATCGGATGATGATGGTGGACTGGGGAACGCTGGCGGATCACGCCTGGGAGTTCAAGTTCCCCGAGGGCGCGGACTTCACGCGCGCCGGCGAGGAGGAGCAGGACACCGCGGTGGCGCTGTACTGGGACCCGCGGCCCCTCGCGCCGGGAGAGTCACGCACCTATGCCACGCTCTACGGCGTGGGCGGAATCTCCCTCAGCCCCGCGCAGCTCTCCCTGGGACTGACCGCGCCGGCGGAGGTGGACTATCAGTATGAGGACATGCGGCCGTTCAGTGTGATTGCCTACCTGGAGAACAGCGGCGGGTTCGAGGCGCGGGCCGTAAAATGCACGCTGGAGCTGCCCAAGGGGCTGAAACTGGCCGAGGGCGAGGCGACGCAGCCGCTCGGCGCGCTGAAGCCCGGCGAGACACGGCAGGCGGCCTGGCGCGTGCTCCCCACGGGCGAGGCGGGCGGGACGCTGAAGCTCGCGGCCGCGGTGGCCTCGGAGAACCTGGAACCGAACCGGGTGGAGCGCGAGCTCATAGTGAACAGCCCGCCGTGGATCGCGATGTCGGTGAAAACGCCCACCGCGCTTTCCGTCACGCCGGAGAACCGCTACGCGCCCAACCCGTTCGAGGTGGTGGTGACGACGGTGAACCGCGGGGTGCAGGCGGGGCGCAACCTGGTAGTGACGCTCACTCCGCCGGACGGCCTGAAGCTGGTGGAGGGCGAGCCGACCCGGGTGGTCGAGCGGTTCGGCTCCGGGGAAAGCAAGGAGTTCACCTGGAAGGTGCTGGCGACGGGTCTGCCGGCCGGCGATCTGGCCTTCAAGGTGAAGGCGACGGCTGGGGGCGCGAAGCCGGTCGAGGTGAAGCATGTGGTGCAGGTGCCGCAGCTCACGCCGGAACTGCGCGTCTATCCCGCGGCGCAGACCGTACCGCAACTCACCGACGGACAGCCGACGCTGATCCCGGTGGACGTAATCGTCACGCCGGCGCGTGAGTTCGTCGGGGCGAAGGTGTCGCTGCGTTACGACCCCGCGGTGCTGGAGCCGCTCTTCGTCCGGCGCGGCGAGGCCTTCGTGGAGGCAGGACGGCTGCTCGCGCCGTGGAGCGTGGGTCGGGTGCAGGACGGACTGGTGGCGGAGGTGAGCGGCAGTCGGACGGACGCGCAGGCCCTCAACCTCCCGGAGGCGCAGGTGGTGCAGGTCGTGTTCATGGCCAAGGGGCCGGGCGAGAGCGCGCTGACGCTGGAGAACACGGTGATGTGGGGCGGGGGGGCGAAGGAGATGGCGCATCGCGTCGTGGCCGGTCGAATCACAGTGAAAGCAATGGAGGAAGACAAGTGAAGGCAGTAAGACTCGGACTCACCCTCGTCGCACTGATCGTGTTCATGGGCGCGGCCTGTGCGGAACCGACCGACCAGCCGCAGACCGCGCCGCCGCCCGCGAAGGCCGCGGCCCAAGCCCAGGCGCAGACGAACCCCGCGCCGAAGGCTGCGCCCGCCGCCCCCGCGCCGGCCCCGAGCAGCGCCGCGATCCCGGACCGAGTGAGCGCGCTGGAGAAGCAGAACCTGGTCCTCACCGAGGACATCGGCAAGGCCCGGCTGGAGACGCGCACGCGGCTCGAGGCCCTGGCCAAGCAGCAGGCGGAGCAGATCCAGAAGCTGAACCAGGAACTGGCGCAGCAGCGCGCGCAGATGGAGGCCGACCGCAAGAAGCAGCAGGAGCGCAGTCGGAACATGTGGATCGCCGTAGGCGTCTTGGCGCTCGGCGTGATCGGCAGTAACTGAGCGGTAGGGGCACGACATGTCGTGCCCGGCGTACTGTCTCCGCGCGTAGTCTAGGGGCACGACATGTCGTGCCCGGTGTGCTGTCTCCGCGCGTAGTCCAGGGGCACGACATGTCGTGCCCCTACGGTTTCACTCGCACCAACGCAGCGTATTCTCGATCAACGCCCTCGCTTGCGCCTCGCTCTCGCAATCCACATTCAGGAGCAGGCGGCGGTGATCGAAGGCGCGGCAGGCCTGTTCGACCTCCTCGGGTCTGATGAAGAAGGTGATGTTCACTCCCGCCTCCTGAATCTCTCGCAGCATCTGCGCGTGGCGGAGGGCGCTGGTGCCAGGCTCGGGAACCCACTGGATGACGCGCAGGCCCTCCTGCGCGCACAGGGCCGCCGCGTGGGCCTCGGTACCGATCCCGTCGAGGTGGTAGCCGCCGTGGTCGAGATGCTTGAAGATCACGGCGAGATCGTCGAGGAAGAGGTCCTGGAAGGACCGCGGGGAGATCAGCGCGTTGATGTCGCACTGGGTCATGTACGTGCGGCCGCGGGAGACGATGGGCCACCAGGGGGTGCTCACGTCCTGCTGCGCGTGAATCAGGCTGTAGTTATGCTCGTAGGCCTCCATCCATAGCGCGTGGCAATGATCCACCGCGGCCCGCACCGCCTCGGGGCGCTCGGCGATGTCTAGGAGGATTTGCCGGCCGACGGCGCTGGCCACCACGTCGCCGCAGCCACCGATGTCGGTAATGGCGATCACGAAGTCCTCCCCCACTTCCTGCAAGAGCGTCTCGGTGGACTGCATGATCAGCGTCCACCACTTGCCCCCGGGGTCGAAGTGGAGGGCCGGGAATTCCTCGACGTCGGAGAGGAAGGGAGGGAACCAGGTGGTCTCGGGGTGGGTCAGATCCAGCTCGCCGCCGATGCAGCCGTGCAGGATGCCGGGGCCGAAGTTCACGAAGCAGTGCGGAAAGCCCTCGGCGAAGTAGGCCGTGTGCGCGCGGCGGAAGCGCGCGGTCTCCACCATCACCCTCGGCAGCACGCGGTCCTGCGGTTTCTCATAGCTGGGCGGTCGAACTGAGCGATCAGGGGCGTCCTTGGGCGCGGTGATGAACAGGAGCGGCCGGTCGGTGTCCGCGCCGGCCCAGAAGCGATCGAAGCGCTCCATGATCTCCGGATATCTCTGTGCGAACTGCATCTCTTCCCTCCTCAGCGTGAACAGACATGAATTCGGCGCGAACGGGAAGGAGGCCTTCTCGCCGCGCCTGCGAAATACGAGAAGCGAAGAGGTCCCTGGGTCCGCCGACGGCGGACTGGGATGGCGGTCTGCCGCAGGCAGACTCAGCCACGAGGAGGCCTGGTGACGAGCAACGAGCGCACCATTATCAGAGATCTGGCGAAGCGGGTGGCCGAGCTTGCGGCCTGGCCGGAGCAGGAGGAGAAGCGCCGGCTCTGGTACGCGCAGAACGCGCGGCGCGCGCCGCGGCCGCTGGTTTTCTGCTCCCCGGAGGGAGGGTGGGTCGAGCTGATCCCGGAGGACTCACTCAAGTGCGAGGACGGGCCGGCGCGGGAGATCGAGCGCGACCTGCGCATGAGGATCTACGCGCAGGAGCACTTCGCCGACGACCAGGTGTGCGACCGCGTCGACCGCGTGAGGTATGCGGCGGAACGGCCCTCCTGGGGTCTGGGACCGGCCTATCACTACAGCGAGGCGGAGCGCGGCTCGTATGTCTGGGACCCGCCGATCAAGACGCGGGCGGACATTGACCGTCTTCAGACGCCGACCGCGAGCGTGGACAGGGAGGCGACGCAGCGTACCCTCGCGTTCCACCAGGACCTGTTCGGCGACCTGCTGGAGGTGCAACTGCACGGCGATTGGTGGTGGTCCCTGGGACTGGTGGACGAGTGGGCGCACCTGCGCGGCATCACCCAGATGCTCCTGGACATGAGCGACGATCCGGAGTTGATGCACGCGGGGATGCAGCGGCTGCTGGAGGGCAAGCTGGCCTGGCTGGAATCGCTGGAGCGCCAGGGGCTGCTGGGACTGAACAACGGGAACAACTACGTCGGCTCCGGCGGATTCGGGTTCACGGAGGAGTTGCCGCGGGAGGGGGGCGATGGCGCGGCTCGGCTCATTGACCTGTGGGGTTTCTGCGAAGCGCAGACGTTCTCCGAGGTAGGGCCGGCCATGCACGAGGAGTTCGGGCTGCGCTATCAACTCCCGATCCTGGAGCGGTTCGGGCTGAACTGCTACGGGTGCTGCGAGCCGCTGCACC
>CAZUGW010000308.1:0-4420 GCA_964620055.1 uncultured bacterium | reverse complement strand
CGGCCCGCGTGGAGAACAAGGGAACGAGGGCGGCACGCGGAAGTATCTGCCAGAGGCAAGGCCGCGAGGTCGCGATGCTACGCCGAGCCGTACCCTTGTTGGTGCTGCTCCTCTGCGCCGGAAGCTCCCTGGGTCAGGAGGCGATGGACTCCTATGGGGGCTGGACGCGAGTGCGCGCGGTCGGCACCCAGCAGTTTCGCGTGGCCAAACGCGACGGCCGCTGGTGGTTCATTGACCCCGACGGGAACGCCTTCCTCAGCCTCGGAGTGAACTCCATCAGCCTCTCCCCCGACGCCACTGGCTCGCCCGAGTCGAGCCGTTATCGGGAGGCGGTGCTGAGCAAGTACGGCGATCGGCAGGACTGGGCGGCGGAGGCCGCCCGTCGCCTCAGGGCGTGGGGGTTCAACACGGTGGGCGTCGGCTCTGATGGCTTGGTGGCCCGCCAGGGGAGGTCGTACACGGCGACGCTCGACCTGACCGGGCGGTTCGGTGAGGAGGGGGAGAGGGGGTTTCCGGATGTCTTCTCTCCGGCCTTTGCGCGGGAGGCGGAGGCGAGGGCGCGTCGCACCGCGCGGGCCCTGGTCAACGACCGGCTGCTGATCGGATACTTCACCGATGACGGGAGGGTCTGGGGCGCGCCGGCCGAGGATCTGTTTGTCTCCTTCCTCCGCCTTGACGAATTCGCCCCGGGCCGAATCGCCCTCCTCAAGTTCCTGGAGGATCGTTACCTCCAGATCGAGCAACTGAACGAGGCCTGGGGAGCGGGGTACGGCTCCTTCGCGGAGATCGGTCGCGTCCCCCAGGTCGGCGCGGCCATCCCGAGGGCCGACCATGACGACTTCCAACGCCTCGTCGCCGAGCAGTACTTCACCCTCGCCCAAAGCGCGATTCGGTCGGTGGACGAGACCCACCTCCTTCTCGGCCCCCGCTTCTCCTGCCTCCCGCCCGCGCCGGTGCTTCAGGCGATGCGCGGCCACGCAAACGTCGTCTCCCTCGCCTCTCGCGAAGACCATCCGCCCGTCGCCGCGCTGCGGGAGGTCTATCGCCTCACCCAGTGCCCGATTCTCCTCAACGAGTTCGGAGGTGGTCTCCCAAAGGGGAAGGAGCGAGGACCGCGCTACGCGCGCTACCTCCACGAGGCGCTCGCGCTGCCGATGGTAATCGGCTGCCACTGGCAGGACTATGCCGACCCGGCGGAGGGGGCGGAACTCGGGCTGGTGAATCTGGAGGACGAGCCTTACCAGGAGTTCGTGGCAAGCGTGACCGCGGCCAACCAGCAGGCCTACGCGCGCCACCTCGGAGGAAAGGCCCTGCGGCCACCTACCTCGGAACGATGATCTGCACGGGCAGGTGGGCGCTGAGTTTTTCGAAGCGGCGGTCCCGGACCACTTCGTATCTGGCGCCGGCCAGCAGGTCCCGCGACACCATGATGAAGTCGAGCCGTTCCTTGGGTTTCTCCACGGGATAAGTGGCGACGCTCGGTTCGCTCCTGCCGGTCCCCGGATCGGCCAGGCCGGCCTTGCTCCACGCCTTCAGCGCGCCGCCGATCACGGTGCCGGGGCTGAACGACGCGAGCACGAGTTGTCGCCCCGTCGGCTCCGCCGTGATTGCCGACGCCACCGCTTGCGTGGCCTCTCGGCTGATCGCGGGGTTGGGAGGGCGCACCACGAGGACGAGATAGCTCTGTCCCTCCACCCCCACCGTCACCTGCATCCCCATCGCGGCGCCGGACTGCTCGGCCAGGTAGGTCGCCTTGGTGATGGGATACTTGGTCAGCAACGCGCTCCCCAGCGTATCCGTGAGCGGCTGAAAGGCGTAGTACATGGTCAGCGAGGCCGCGATCTGGGCCAGCGGCTTGCCGGCCGCGTCTCCCGCGCTACGCTGAACATTGTGGAGCGCGAGAATGTCCGGCCGCAGGTGCGTCGCCAGCGCCTTGATCTCACTGTACTGGTCGGCGGAGAGGGGACCCTTCGGCCCTTGCAGGTCAAAGTTGATCACGCGCAGCGCACTCCGCGGCGCGGGCGGCTTCTTGGTCGCGGGCACGACGGGCTTGGCGGCGCCTGGCGCGCGTCTCGGCGGCGTGGAGGAAGGGACGCCGGCCCACGCGGGCAGTATCACCGCGAGACATATCAGCACAGCCAGACCGCGGGAGAAGGTCCTCATCAGCGCTACCTCGTCCAGTTCTCAGACTGCTCTGCCCCAGGTACGGAGGCGCCCCGGAGACGGAGTGGTCACCGGGGCGCCTTACCCTGGAGGGGGAGAGGCGACATTTCCATCCTGCTCTGCTGTGCGCAGCGCCCACAGTTGCCATCCGGTCCCTGTCCACCCTCAAGCCCTGGGCCCCACTCCCATCCGCTGCTCACATTCTCTTTGACCCGGCTTCGCCCCGGAAGTTCCGCGTCGGCGCGCGCGGCAGTGTAGCAGCTTGCGGAGAGAACGCGTGGGAGGTTCCTGCGGCACGCGTCGCCTACACCACGTGGTTCACCGGCACCGAGAAGGCGCGCAGACCATGCCCCTCGCGCGCGCGCAGGGCGCGCAGGTCGGCCACCATCTGGGCGATGGTCGGCTCCTCCGCGACCGCGACGATCATCCGGTTGCGCCGGTCGGTGAGATACCTGGCCGCCTCCTGCAGGTGCACCATACGCGCGCCGGTCACGTTGTCAATGCGCGTGTAGCGCGGCACGACCATGCCGCGCTCGATAATCGCGCGGATGTGCGGCTCGAACAGCTCGTCGTAGATGATGAACAATGTTTCCATGCCGAAATGGTTCGGGGAACGGCGAGCCATGTCCTGCCACGAGGCCCAGCATCACCAGCTACGTCCTCCGCTTCTCTCGGCCAATCAACCTCTCGCCGTTGCTTCTCGCACTCCGCCTCCTTCGGTATAATGTCGCTATCACCCTGCGGAGGTTATCGTGACCGGAAAAGAGCGCGTCAGAGCCGCCATCGAGCATCGCGAGTCGGACCTCGTCCCCGTCGGCGAGTGGATCGTGGATTACGAACCTGCCTCCCTCGTCCTCGGCCGCCCTACCCTCTTGCGTGGCAAGGCCCACCTCGCGCAGGCGCTGTGGGACGGGCAGCGGGAGGCGATCGTCACCTCCATCAAGCACGACCTCGTGGAGCTGATCCGCCGCCTCGATCTCGATCTGGTGTGTGCCGACCTCACGTGGCCGAAGGGCGTCGCGTATGAGCGCCCGGAGCGCGTGAATGCAGAGACGCTGCGGGACCGCCACGGCAACGTCTTCCGCTACTCCACGCTCACCGACGATTTGATGATCATGGAACGCGGCGAAGGCGGTTGGGAGCCGCCCCGCCCCAACCGGTGGGAGGGTGATGAGTTCCGCCCCGATCCCTCCGAGTTGGAGCTCCTCCAGCACGTGATCGCGGAGCTGGGGAAGACGCACTTCCTCTTCACCGGCATGGGCGACGCCCGGCTGCCAGTCTACAGCGCGCTGGACCTCGAGCCGGAGATGATCGCGCTCGCCGAGGACCCTGACCGTCTGGCCTATGAGCAACTGGCCGGATACCAGGCTCACGCGAAGCGCATTCCGTTTTTCCAGCAACTCGGCTTCGACGCTATCATCGTGGGGCAGGACTACGGCTTCAACTCCGGCCCATTCATGTCTCCGGCCACGTTCAAGCGGGTCTACTTCCCCGCGCTCCGGTATATCTGCCAGGCGGCGCACGAGCACGGCCTGTTCCTGATCTGCCACTCCTGCGGCAACCTGCGGATGATCCTGCCGCTGATGATCGAGGCCGGGATTGACGTCTATCAGGCCATCCAGCCCATCGAGGACATCGCCTCCCTCAAGCGCGACTTCGGCAAAGACATCTGCCTCTGGGGTGGCGTGAGCAACCACGACCTCGTGATGGGCGAGCCGGAGGGGATTCGCCGGCAAGTGCGACACGCGATTGACACCTGCGCGCCAGGCGGCGGTTTCATCCTTGGGTCGAGTCACAGCATGACCGTCCGCACCAAGCTCGCGAACATCGTGGCCATGCTGGAGGAGGCGGGGCGTTGTCCGACTACAGGTCGGACCCACGGGGTCTGACCGCATGTTCGAGCAGGACCACAAGGCGTTGCGCAGGCGCATGGTGGCGGAGCAGATGCGCGGCCGGGGGATCTCCGACCCGCGCGTGCTCGCGGCCCTGGAGAAGGTGCCGCGTCATCAGTTTGTGAAACCCGAAGACCAATGCCTCGCCTACGAGGATTACCCGCTCCCCATTGGCTCCGGTCAGACCATCTCCCAACCCTACATCGTCGCCCTGATGACGGAGCTGCTACAGTTGCAAGGCCCCGAGCGCGTGCTCGAGATCGGCGCGGGATCGGGCTATCAGACCGCCATCCTCGCCGAGCTCTGCCGCACGGTCATCGCCGTCGAACGCTTCTGCGACCTCGCTGACCGGGCCCGCCGCTTCC
>CAZUGW010000307.1:0-4427 GCA_964620055.1 uncultured bacterium | reverse complement strand
GCTCGCCAACCCGCAGAAAGTCACGGTGACGGGGATCCTGCTCGTCATCGTGGCCGCCGCAAGTCTGGCTTATGGTTGCCGCGTCAATCCTGATGGGATCGCGTCGTGCATCGCGGCCAATTGGCAGACGGCATTATCGGCGCTCGTGGCCGCGCTGGTTGCGAGTCAGGCAACCTACACATTATTGGTCAAGCCATTCAAGGCCTAGGCCATGACGCTCCTATCTCTCGCGCTGGTAATCATCGTCGCGGGCGTGCTGCTGTGGGCTGTGAATCAATACGTGCCGATGGATGCGAAGGTCAAGCAGATTCTAAATGTCGTCGTGATTATCTGCCTGGTTCTCTACGTGTTGGCCGCTTTCGGCGTGGTTGACTTGCTGCGCTTGCCGCTGAAGTAAGTATATGCCTGGCGATGATTATGAAACCAACCCAGCCGTAATCGTTGCCCGGCTCAATCGGCTGGAGGACGATCTGGCCGATTACAATCGCACGCTTTCAGAAACGCGCGAGCGACTGAATACTTTCTCTCGTGAAAAACTTGATCGGGCTGAGTTTGATCGCTGGACTGAGAGCGCGGGCGCGTGGCGTGAGTTGGTCGTGGAACATCTCGCCCGGTTGGATAGTCGGCTCGGCCTGTGGGCGGCTGGGAGCGTGGTCTTGACTCTGATAGCCGCCGCGATTGCGGCTATCGTTGGACGTTCGCCATGATGACCGAACTGACCACCCTGCTGATGTATTTCCGGCTTATGACAAATCCATTGATCGCCTACGGATTTTTCATCCTGGCGACCTATCAGCCTCCTCGTGAACATAGACGCCTAGACCGACCCCTGCGGATACTGTTCTGGATGTGTTCTATTTATTTCCTGATCTTCACTCTAACTATCATTCTGCGAAGTACGGTTACGTTGGTGTTGGCTGTTCAAGTCTATGACGCTACGATCACACCAGTTGTCATCTCGCTGATGCTGGTGTTGTATGCAACCATTTATTATATGGTCTGGCCTTTGCGGGAAAAGTCTGGATCAATTTTCAAGTCCATCCGATGACTGAGATCGTCACCATTGGCCTACAGGTCTACCGCTGGCAGGCCCCGCTGGACGTGGCGCTGGGCCTCATGCGCTATCTCAATTTCGAGGTCTCACAGAGCATTGCCACAGATACGGGGGCTGTTCGGCTGTGGCTTAAGTTGCCGCCGGGGATGGATGTCTATCATGCGCGCCTGAAAATAGAAGAGGTCGCGTATCCGAGCGGGGTGTCACTTATCATGGAGTCGGAAGTAGGCGAACCAACTGTTCCAACTCCGACGCCTGTTCCAATTCCAACTCCAACTCCGATTCCAGTACCGCCGCCGTGGTGGAAGAGTCTCAAGCTGGGCGACAAAATCAAGCTCGCGCGCGCCGGCGTGAAAATTTACTACGATCCTAATATGTCAAATGTTTGGAACATCTTATCTGATGGTCGAACAATGGACGTTTTTGGAGTCACTGGAGATTATATCCAGGTCAAGGTGTATCCGCCCTTTAATCTTTTTGTAAATGGAAATGATGTGGAAAAAGTTTAGAAATTTGTTTTTGCAAATTCCCCGAAGTATTCTCGCGCAGCTCTATCATATGCCTCAGCTGCATCAATGGCACTATCAAAATATCCCAAACTAACTTCTTCATAGTTTACTCTTATCCTGGCACGCCACTTTTTTATATAGATGTGCCAGTCAACTCCTTTATATCCAGATTTGCTATCAATCCTGAGTTTTTGATTCTTTGTATTTTCAGCATGGGTACATATTCTGAGATTTTCTTTTGTGTTGTTAAGTCCATTTCCATCTATATGATCTACTTCAAATCCATCTGGAGCATTCATTATTACTCGGTGCATAAATATAGTTGACTTGGGCCATCCGGTTCTATGCGCGCTCCATGTTCTACCAAAAGGTGCAGCCTGCCACTTGTATTTTGATACCAACTCAAAATCTTCATCATCAACTATAGCAACCATATCTCGTGTCAATTGAATTTCTTTTGTCATCTCATCACACAAAAAACCCGCTGCCTTCCGTTCGCCAATGAGTGCTTAGGTCATCGGGACGCTCGGAAGACAACGGGTTGTTTGTGGGCGAAAAACAGAAACGCCCCGAATGACCTAAGCCTTAACAGTATATCACAGTTTGTGCGTCTCTTTCACCGCGGCCCACACGAGCCAGGCTACGCCCGCCATTGACACGACGAAAGCCACGCACACGATGACGAGAACGAATTCTAGGATCATCGCCTCACCAGAATATGCCCACTCGCCCACAGCCCCGCCAACGTCAGCGCGAGCGCGGCCAGTTTTTTGTATTGGCGGCGCGGCGCGCGGGGCTTGCGCTCAGCTGGACAACGCTTCGAGACATGTACAATTCCATGAATGGCACAAACTAAAGCAGGCGCATACTCTGCCATGCCCAACGCACGGCGGATGTCGTTAGCGTGCGGCTCCCGTTCATGCTTGTAGATAGCGCAGAGCCATGCTGCCATGCGCGCTTCTGGAATACCGGGATAGTGCTCCCGCGCTATGACACGCCAGGGCGTCGGCACGGGGCTTGTTTCACGAAAACGGGCTACAAGGCGTTTCACGTCAGAAAAGGCATTGGCTACTGTTCGCATGTCTATAAATGGTTCCTAGCTAGTGTACAAGCGCGTACATTTGCCGTTTACGGCTCTGGGGAGGTGTCTTCTGGGGCCGAAATCGCACTCACCGCCCGCCCGGTGCGCTCCACTGCGCAGCCATCGCATCGGCTATACTTTGGAATGATATAGAGCGCGCACGATCATTTCCGCCGCTGATTGCATCTGTGAAGTATCTTTTTTTTGCGCGCAAGGTTTTATCAATGTACGTTGGTTTTGGATATTCGGTGATGGTCTTTTTACCAAATAGATCGTCACATTTCCAAAACCAGAGCTTGGGAAGCCCCATCAACCATAGACAAGTACGTTTAAGTTGTCGTTCCCCAAAATAATAGGGCTGGATTATTTGGTCAGGTTTTCGGTACGTCTTGCCCATATATCCCACCGGATTCTCAATGCAGATTTTAGGAATGGGCGCATTTACAAATCTCATAAAAAACTCGCGGGCTTGTTCTCTGAGTTCTGCGCGGCCCGGCGAATTCCAAACATGATTAGCAGCATAAGAAAGATAAGTGCATGGTGGATGCGCGATCATCATATCCCATCCGTCCCCCAGCACCGCCAACACATCACCTTGAATATGCGGCCCCGGCCTCTCGGTCGGCAGCAGATCACAGGAAACTGCATCATGCCCGCGCGCAATGAAGGCATCCCGGACAATGCCGGAAAACTCACAAGCGATCAATATTCTCATTGATGACTTTCACCGCCCGCTCTACCCGCTCGCGCAGCCGCAGGCACGCGCGGCAGGTGACGAGGCCCCAGTCCGCAGACGTGAGCTTGTGCCTGGAGAACAGCCCGCACGGGCACACGCGCGATGGTGGTAGACAAAAATGGCAGGTGCGCTCCATTTTAGGCTGTCCCACTGTTTCGGCTGTCCCGCTGGTCTGGGTGCATACGCCGCACTTAACACGCTTTGGCGCTGGGCGAGCATCCGAAAACAGAAACCGGACTCCGCCTGTGCATCGGAAGTATCGGAATGGCCGGATCGCTTCGTGGCCGCATTCGAGAGTCATAAACCAGTAACGGCCTGTACCCGAGCGCCAGTTGCGTTCATTTTGCACGACGCCCACCCCACCCCACGTAGCTTTGATAACTCGCCGCCACATTTTTATTCTGTCCCGGCTGTCCCGGCTGCTTCAGTGGATCGCGCGAATGGGAATCTAGGGGGCCGGGACAGGCCCGAATAGGGCAGGGAGGCCAGCGCATCCCGGCGTTCGCGTCCGTTGACTGTCCACCAAGCCCCTACCCTATCAATGACGAAAATGAGTTTCCCTTCCCTGAGCACGGATAGATACGGCGCGAAGTGACGGTCAGATACCCCCGCCGTTTTTTTGAGTGTGGCTCGGCTCGGCAACTGGTTAGCGTCGTACCCGTTCTCGCGGCCTACCAGTTCACAGAATAGAACAAAACGTCGAGTCCACAGTTGCCACTGCGCGAAGTGATCATAGGATGCCAATTTGACTGGAGGCGTCATAGCGAAGCGTATGATGGGCCGAGTAAAGATTGGCTTGTCTGACCCGCGCCAACGTTGGCCCATGAACCAGCCCGCGTACATTCCGAGAGTGAAAGCGCCCGCAAGCTCTAGCATTAGCCCTCCTCCAACTCCCTGATCACTTTCTCAATCCCGCGCCTGGTTTCATTGTGAGCGAGAACGGCCGGCAGGATCGCATTGTACGCCCGCTCGCAGCGCCAGCGCCACAACCACTCCAGCGCGGTGACGTAGAGATAGCGGAAGGGAAACGCGAGAAGATCAAGTATA
>CAZUGW010000306.1:0-4452 GCA_964620055.1 uncultured bacterium | reverse complement strand
GCAAACGCCCGCGCCTCAGTGACCGCCTCTGGTTCCGCCTCCTCCTGGCGGCGTGGGTGCTCGGGATCGTGGGGTACTACTACTGGCTGCAGGGGACGCGGTTGGAGCAGGTGCTAAACAGATAGGGGCCGTCTTGTAGGGCGGGTATGTCGCCGAAGGCGCATGCCCGCCGCTTCATACCACGGTATGTCGAGAGAACGCGAATGAACATAACCTACCCGGTCTTTCTTGCCGAGATTCAGCCCCGCTACGTTGAACTCTTCGCATTCGCCTCGCAGGAACAGGTCGAGGACAGTCTCGAAGCGTGGGATGTCGAGAACGGGGAGTACACGGCCTGGGACGCGAACGGTGTCCTGCTCACCCTTGAGGTGGACTATGCCCTCCCGGAGCGGCACTGGTTGAAGATGACCTGCCCCGGCCAGGATGACCTGGAACGGTTCCTCGACACGCTTCGCCGGTACGCCGTCACCCACCCGGGGGAGGCGCAGAGCGAGGCCGCGGAGGACGAATGGCCCCAGGCGCTCCGCGACGAAGTCGCCCGGGCGCTGGCTGAGATGCCCGCGAAGCCGGAACGACCTCGCCGCTGGTGGTGGCCTTGGTGACGCACCGAAAGACAGGCGCAACCGGTACCTGGTAAACAACCGGCGGGCATGCGCCTTCGGCGACATACCCGCCCTACAGGTTTCCGATCAGACGCTTATCTTCCTACTTCCTCTTCGCCTTCGCCCTGATCTCCTTCAGGTGCACCGTATCCGTGATCCGTTGCTCCTTCACCCGCGTCTTCGGCTTGGACTTCGCGATCAGCCTGGCCATCAGCGCCTCGTAGGCGGGCCGGCTGATAGGGAGCTTGACGGTCTTCTTCTGGTGACTGGAGAGGGTGATCGCGTCGGCCAACTCGACGGAGAACAGGCCCTCCTCGCCGGGGGTGAGCCGCGCTTCGCCGTTCAGGATCGCGCGGCAGAAGTTCCGCTGGATCGCGGCGTGCGTGACCTCGCGGTTCTTCTCCAGCTTCACCGGGACCAGCTTCGCCTTCGGCCCGCCCCACATCTCCTTGCTGGTGCGGGTGAACTTGCTGACCGGGGTCTCCAACTGCCAGAACTTGAAGTCATTGTCCTCGATCAGGATCTTGCCCTTGTCTCCCACGATCTCCAGTCGAGTCGTGGCGGGCGCCTCGATCACGCTCGCGTAGAGATATCCGTGCGCGCCGTTCTCGTACTCGAGCAGCGCGAAGGCCTCGTCCTCCACCTCGATGTCGTGGAGCCGCGTGCGGGTCTGCGCAGTGATGTACTTCGGCATCCCCACCAGCCACCCGAAGATGTCGAGCATGTGCGGGGCCTGATTGAACAGCACGCCGCCGCCCTCGCCCTTCCACGTCGCGCGCCACCCGCCGGAATCGTAGTAGGCCTGGCTGCGGTAATAGCCGAGGACCATGTTCGCGCGGATCAGCGCGCCCACCTTGCCCTCGTCCAGCAGCTTGCGCGCGGCCCGGAACCTGGGGTCGTTGCGCAACTGGTACATCACCGAGAAGACCTTGCCGCTCTTCGTCGCGGCCGCGAGCATGCGGTCGGCCTCCTTGACCGTCACCGAGATCGGCTTCTCGCTCAACACGTGCAGCCCGGCCCGGAACGCGTCGATCGCGATCGGCGGATGGTAGTAGTGCGGCGTCGCGATCACCACCGCGTCCAAGCGCCCGGCCTTGAACATCTCCCGGTGGTCGCTGAACCACGGCACGCCGAACTTCTCGCCCACCCGCTGCGCGGTCTTCGCATCGTAATCGCACACCGCCGCCAGCTTCGCTTCCTTCACCTGCAGCAAGGCCTCGCAGTGGCCCTGCCCCATGCCTCCGACACCTGCTACACCCACGCGCACTCTCGCCACGGCTGCTCGCCTCCTCTGGTCGGGTTCTGCCAGAGGGTTCGGCACGCGCCCCCCGCTCCCTGCCGCCGTCAAATGTGATGACAGCCGCGCAGTTCCTTGCGCTCGGCAGGGAAATCGCTCCCCCCGCCGCATTCTGGTAGGGGCACGACCCGTCGTGCCCAACCGGGAGGAGTCAGTAATGAAGAAGGTTCGCGTCGGCGTCATCGGCGTGGGCATGGGGTCCACGCATATCAACGGCTATCAGAAGGACGGTCGCGTCGAACTCGCCGCCGTCTGCGATGTCAACGAGTCCCGCCTGCGCGCCGCCGGCGAGCGGTTCGGGATCCCCGCCGACCGGCTCTATACCGACGCCGACGAGATGTTCCGAAAGGCCGGTCTCGACGCGGTGAGCGTCGTCACCCCTAACAAGTTCCACGCCCCCCTCACTCTCGCCGCCTTCAAAGCCGGCCTCCACGTCCTCTGCGACAAGCCCATGGCCATGACGGTCAAGCAGGCCGAGCAGATGCTCACCGCCTCCAAGAAGGCGCGCAAGAATCTGATGATCAACTTCTCCTACCGCTTCCTCGATATGAGTTGCGCCCTCAAACAGCAAGTGGAGGCGGGCGTGATCGGCGACATCTACTTCGGCCGTACCGTCTGGCACCGCCGCCGCGGCATCCCCGGCTTCGGCGGATGGTTCACGGATAAGGACCTGGCCGGCGGAGGGCCGCTGATTGACCTCGGCGTGCACCGCGTTGACCTCGCCCTCTGGCTGATGGGCTATCCCGAGCCCGTCTCCGTGAGCGGCTCCACCTACTGCGTCATCGCGCGGGAACTGGCGAAGAAGGCAAAGAAGAACTATACCGTCGAGGACCTCGCCTGCGGCCTCGTCAAGTTCGCCAACGGCGCCACCCTCCTCGTCGAGGCGAGCTGGGCCGTCAACAACAACCAGGACGAGGAGATGATCACGTCCCTCTACGGGACGAAGGGCGGCCTGGTGCAGAAAAATCGCAACGCCACCTACGAATGGACCGCGGAGATCTATACCGAGGAGGGCGGCAACCTCTACACTAAGGTGCTGGATCAGGCCCTGGTCGCCGTCCCCTCCGCCTATAGTGAGTTCGTCAGCAGCATCGTGGAGAGCCGCCCTCCCTCCGCCACCGGCGAGGAGGGCCTGAAGGTGATGAAGGTTCTGGAAGGGCTGTACAAGAGCGCCGAGACCGGTTCCGAGGTGCGCTTTCGGAAATAACCGAGCCTTGACTAAGTGACGCGACCCGGAGGCGCGGGGTAACATGCAAGTAGCGCGGCCTCGCGCCCCATCCAAGACGGGGTGACCGTATGGGACACCGACGCCGCACCCAAACTGAAGCGAGCGTGATGGTAGTTCAAACAGATCACGACCTAGCCGCGTTCTGCAAAGAACTGCGGGGTTCTCCTGCGCTGTTTGTTGACACCGAGTTCGTGGGCGAGGGAAGGTATTATGCCGACGTCGGCGCGATTCAGATCGCCGCCGGGGAACGCACGGCCATTGTGGACCCCCTGGTCGTGCGCGACTTCTCCCCCCTGCGCGAGCTGCTTACCGACCCTGACGTCGAGAAGGTGTTTCATGCCGCCGGCCAGGACCTGGGCATCTTCTATCGCCTGCTGGGCGAACCCGTTGCCCCCGTGTTCGACGCCCAGGTGGCGGCGGCCATGCTCGGCTACGACGAGCAAATCTCCTTCGCCCGCCTCGTCGAACGCACCACCGGCGTGCGCCTGCGCAAGTCTCACAGCTTCACCGATTGGCTCAAGCGCCCTCTCACCCCTAAGCAGATCGAGTACGCCGTCGAGGACGTGCGCTACCTCGCGCCGGCCTATGAGTTCCTGCTCGGGGAGCTGGCCTCGCGGAGCCGTCTCCATTGGGCGCGGGAGGAGTTCGCCGGGCTGTCGGACCCAGCGCGGTTCATTCCCGTTGACCCCCGCGAGGTGTTCCTGCAGCTCCGCGGCGCCGAGCGGCTAGGCGGAGACGAGTTGTGTCGGCTGCGGGAGATCGCCGCCTGGCGAGAGGAGACCGCACGCGAGCTCAATCTCCCGTCGGGACGAATCTGCATAGACCCCGTGCTGATCGAGTTGGCGCGGCATCCGCGCAAGAACGTACAGGAATTGCATGAGGTGCGCGGCCTGCGCCCACCCCAGATCGAGCGCTTCGGCCGCGGGATGATCGCCGCCCTGCAGCGCAAGCACGACGGCCCCTGCCCGGCCTTCACGCGGCACAAGCCGCTGCCGCCGCAGCTGGAGCCGACCGTGGATTTCCTCACCCTCTGCTTGCGCTCCCTCGCGGCCGAGAACGAGGTTGCCGCGGGCCTGCTCGCCACACGCGCCGATCTCACCGCCATCGTCGCCCACGGCGCCCGCGCCAAAGTGCCGTTGATGCAGGGCTGGCGCCGCGAGGCCGTCGGCGAAACCCTCCTCGCCACCCTCGAGGGCCGCGCCACCGCCCGCGTGCTACCCGACAGCCGCCAGGTTCACCTCGAGTGGCACCCCGCGCCGACGCCGCTTCCGGCCCGCAACGAATAGGCGAGGCGGGGGGTGGGGCGTCACTCCGAGCCTAACGGG
>CAZUGW010000305.1:3565-4472 GCA_964620055.1 uncultured bacterium | reverse complement strand
CGCTCGCCGGAAGCTCGGCGTCCTTCTCGAGTTGCGGGAGGAGGGAGAGGGGGGGCGGCGCCTGAGAGACGTCCGTGACCTGCGGGCCGAGCGTCTCGACGCGCCACATCCACGGCTCGCTGTACGCGCACGTGTAGATCCCGGCGGCGTTGTTAGCCTGAGCCTCCTCCGTGTGGGTGAAGTGGTTCTCGGAGTACTGGAGGCCGAAGTCCTGGAGGTCCTTCACCTTCCCGGTCGGGCCGATCCACCAGCCGCCTTCCTTGGCGGAGCTGGCGAAGAGGGCGGGATAGCGCTCATAGTAGCGAGCCAGCGCCCCCCGCCACCCCCACCGCGGCGCGAACCGCAGCAGGTCGAACGAGAAGACCACCTTCTCGTTCTCGCCCTCAGTGCGCGCCGCCAGGCCGAGGTCGAACTCCGCGCAGAGGTAGCGGGCGGAGTCGTAGCGCAAGCGGGCGAACAGCGGCGGCGAGAGCGGCACGGCCAGGGCCACGCCGTGTTGGGGGCCGGCGACTGCCGTCATCGGAAAGCGCGAGGCTTCCCGGAACTGCTTTCCACCGACAAGCTGGTAGCTGGCATAGGTCCGGCCCGCCTCCATCGCTCGCTCCTGGCGGAGCGAATCTCCCCATCGCCAACCGGTCGCATCGAGCGGGACGCGGAAGCTGAGGATCATCCCGGTCTCGTGGTCCTTGAGCCATTTCGTCGGCGCGGTGAGGGCGGCCACCAGGGTGATGTCGTCCTCCCGCTCCTGCGCCATGGCAGAAAGCACGATCTCCGTGCCCGGGATCAGACCGATGAAGCTGAGCGGCTTGCCCGGCTGCTGATCCCAGAGACCGGGTACCTGCACGGCGAGTTCCGGCTTCGCCTCCTGGGCCGTGACGTCGCTCATCCAGAACGCGCCAGTGCCGTT
>CAZUGW010000305.1:0-3555 GCA_964620055.1 uncultured bacterium | reverse complement strand
GCCCTCCACCGCCGGGATAGGGATGACCTGCTCCACCCAGTCATAGGTCCCGGAGAGCAGGTCCACGTTCTCCTGCGGGCCGAGCATCTTGCCCGCGGCATCTTGTTGCTGGAGGTGCAAGACGACCGGGTACTCGCCCGCGACCTTCTCCCCGCGGTGGGCAAAGCGGACGACGTAGATGCGATGTGGTTTGACGTCAGGGATATTGAGATACAACTCGCCGGAATCCGTCGCCTTGTCCTCCGGCAGTGTAATGGAGAGCGTCGGCTTCTCCTGCCACTGCACCGCGGTATCCACCGCGAAGTGCGCCGGGAGCGGGCGGGGAAGCTTCTCTATCGCCGCGTCGGTCAGCAGATTCGGGCCATCGGCCGGCCGGTACATCTGCACATAGAAGCCGCCGATCCCCGAACCGGGAAGGGCCTTGTCCCCGGCCTGCAGGCCCGAGATGATCCCGGCCTGCATCCGGAAGCTCAGCTTCTCCGCGCGTGCCGGGCCGGCGACCATAATCACCGCCGCCAGCAGTGCCGCCCCGATGAACTTGCGCACGTTTCCTGTCACCTCCCTACCTCCCTGCCTCCCTACCTCCCTACCTCCCTACCTCCCCACCTTCTCATCCAGCGGCCCCACGCCGCAGCAAATCGAGAATCCGCCGTCAATCGGGATGGTCGCGCCGTGGAGGAAGCTCCCCGCGTCCGAGAGCAGCAGGATCACCGGCCCCAATAGCTCCGCCGGATCGCCGAACCGTCGCAGCGGGGTGCGGTCAATCACCGACTGGCCCCGCCGCGTGAGGGTCTTGTCGTCCTCCTCGAAGAGCAAGCGGTGGTTCTGCGTGGTGTCGAGGAAGCCCGGCGCGATCTCGTTCACGCGGATGTTGGCCTGGGGATAGTCCACGCGCGTCTGCACCGCCAGCCAGCGCGTGAAGTTCGTCACCGCCGCCTTCGCATTTGAGTACCCCGGCACATTGGTGAGCGGCAGGATGGCCGACATGGAAGAGGTGTTCACGATCTTCCCCTCGCCCTGGGCGGCGAAGTACTTGCAGAACACCTGGGTCGGCAGGAACGTGCCCTTGTAGTTGAGCGCGAACACCTTGTCCAACTCGTCCAGGTTGAGATCGGTGAACTTGCCGTCCCGCTGGACCGTCGCCCCGGCGCGATTGCCGCCGGCACCGTTGATCAGCGCCTCCACCGCGCCCCACTTCGCGACGATGGTATCGAGCGCGGCCTGCACGCTCGCCTCCTCGAGCACATTGCACTGGACCGCGATGGCCTCGCCGCCGTCGGCCACGATCTCGTCCGCCACTTCCTTCGCCTTGTCCACCATCAGGTCGAGCAGGGCCACCTTAGCCCCGCGCTCGGCCAGGCCGCGGGCGATGCAGCTATAGATGATCCCGGCCGCGCCGGTAATCGCCACGACCTTATCGTGGACGCTGAACAACGTGTCTTCCGGGTTTCCTTGACACATGATCTATCCTCTACTCTCCGTGCCTTTGTGCCTTTGTGTTGGAGGCCGTTCGTCGCTTATCCCGTGTACGGCTTGAACTGCTCCCTGAACTCCGCCAGTGACTGCCGGATCGTCTCCACGTCGCCGGGCTTCTTCAGCTTGCCGACCAAGGCCAGCGGTGCGGACATCCCCAGCGCGGGTGTGAACCCGCGCTTGCTGATGTTCTCCTGGAACTTGGGTCCCGTCTCATAGTTCACCCCGCCCGTGGGCATGATGATCCGGCCCTGGTGGCGGTCGCGCACGTAGGGCGCGAGTAGATCGGCCAGGCCACTCGGCCCGTGCACCCCCGCCGGGAACACCTTCACCGCGTCCGGCTCCAGCCCGTCCTCGCGCTCGATGAAGTGTTGCAGTTCCGTGGGTGAGAGTACCGCGGGCGCGGAGAACACGCCGGCCTGCTGGCACAGCTTCACGAACTCCTTGCCCTCGCCATAGCCGCCCATAACGTTTCCGGGCGCGACGATCATGTCGAAGCCCAGGCCGATGGCGGACTCCAACTCCTTCGGGTTGATGATGCTGCCCACGCCAAGCAGGAACGGCTTGTCCGCCGGCGCCTCGGCGCGCTTCTTGACCAGTTCCTGCATCCCTTCACGGATGAGGCCCTGGTCAATGCGGAACGTGCACTCGGCCACATACCCGGCCTGGTACACCTCCCACATCGTCGTCACTAGGTCCGCCGCCGACTTCACGTGATCGCGGTTCATCACCACCACGATGCCCGCGGCGCGGAGGGCCTTGTCCACGCGCGCTCTGTCTCTCCGATACTCCGCCATTGCGGCCTCCCGTTGCCTCTTACTGTTGCTCAAGGACGGGCGCTACCGCGCCCACCGGCATACACCTCTGGATTACAGAGGAATTCCGGCTTGCGGCCATTCAGCACCGCGATGATCGCGTCCACCACCCCGTCGGCCATGGCGCGCAGCGCGCCGGGGGTGTTGGAAGAGACGTGCGGCAGAGTCACCGTCCGCGGGCAGCCCACCAACGGGCTGTCGCCGGGCGGCTCCGTGGCGTAGACGTCCAGCCCCGCGCCGTAGATCGCCCCGGCCTTCAGCGTGTCGGCGAGCGCGGCTTCGTCTATGATCGCGCCGCGGGCGGTGTTGACGAGGATCGCGGTCGGCTTCATCAGCGCCAGGCGCTCTTTATTGATGAAACTGCGCGTCTCCGGCATCAGCGGCAGGTGGAGCGAGACGAAGTCGGCCTCCTTGAGCACCTGATCCACGGACGCCGCTCGCTCCACACCATACTCCGCGGCGAACTTCTCGTCGAAGTACGGATCGTAGGCGAGAATACGCATCTCGAACCCGCGGCAGCGCCGCGCCACCGCGACCGCTGCGCTGTCGAGCTCGGGAATGCCGCGCACGATCTCGGTCGCCTCGACGGCGCCGTTGGTGTCCACCAGCGCCCGCACCCAGACCCGGCCCTGGACCCCGGCCTCCCGGGCGCCCGGCGGGTAGGCCGGCGCCACGAGCGGCGTGGAATCGACGAGACCGGGCACCGCCGGGACGCCGGCGGGTGCTGCGCGTCCCAACACGAAGACCTGCGGGAACACCGGCACGCTGTCGCGCGACGCGGCGGGCGGGCTCCCGGCGCCCGTGCGGCGTGGCTCCGGGGCAGACGGCTCGGCCGAGATCCTGGCCAGGAGGCGGCGCTCCCGCAGCTCGAGCCGAACGTGCGAGGCGCCCTGCCAGTCGCAGAGCCGCAGCGCGGGCTCATCCCGCTCGCAGCGAGCCCGGTAGCCCGCGAGCCGGAGCTGGTCGTGGACGTAGTCCACCCAGTGGCGTGCCGCGTCCTGGACCAGGAACTCGGCGCGCTCGAGCCGCTCCTCGCGGAAGTGGAGCGTGACCTCGCCCGGGAGCCCGAACCAGGTGGCGCTGCCCTGGAGCGCCACGAGACCCCGAGGGTTCGCGCCATCTGCAAGCCGGAACGGTGCGCGCGCGAGGATCTGATCCTGGGTGTGGCCCAATCGCATCCACGAGCCCGGAACCCTCGTCGCGGTGTCGGCGGGTGCCAAGGCCGCGGGCCCGCCGGCCGTGGCGGAGGGCGCCGTAATCCCGGGCG
>CAZUGW010000304.1:400-4477 GCA_964620055.1 uncultured bacterium | reverse complement strand
GTTGAGTCGCTCGGTGAGCCCCTCGATGCGGCGCTCGAGCGTGGCGATCGTGCCGCTCACTCGTTCGATGGTGGGCGGTGTCTCGGCCTCGGTGCTCACGAGGCACCCCCACGAAACGGGTGGTAGCGATCGGCTCGCGGCTCGACCACCGGTACCATCAGCGCACGACGAGGACCCGGGATGCGGGCGGCACAAACGTACAGAATGAACGACAGCGGATCGGGGTCCAGACACTCCTCGCCCGCCTCCGCGTGACACGTCGGACACTGGTGGTATGTCCGCATCTCGCGCGCGCTGAGTTCGTGTACCAGCGCGCCGGCGAACTCCTGCTTTGACTCCTCGACGAGCAACGCCAGAATGCGCCGGCACCGCGCGCAGTAGGTGAGTGGATCGGCCGTCGCATGATCGCCGCACGCGACGCGGATGCTTTCGATCAGCGGCGTGGTGGTGGGCCACGGCGCCCCCGGCCCGTCACCGGGAGCGCCGTCCTTGCGTGGTTCGTGGTCGCTCACGGTCCGTCGTCGCCCGGCTCGCGTGGTGGCCGTGCTGCGCTCGCCTGACTCGCGACCGCCGCCTTCGTCTGCGCCGCACGTCCGCCCGGCTTCGCGGTTTCGTCCGCCGTCGCTCCCGCCTTGGCGCGCTCGCGGTGTTCGAGGATCACCGCTGCCCACGTCGTCTCGCCGTCGCGGATCGTCTGGTACACGACGCGCAGCTCCACGATCTCAGCCGGTGAGCACTGCCCGAGATCATGTCCGAGCAGTTCCGCCAGCGCCGACGGCTGCACGTTGAGCGTCGCGAAGGCGTCCATCACCTTCTTGCGCTCGGCGTCGGGGTCGCGCGCGGCGTTGTCGTTGAGCGTCGCGTAGATCCGATCCGTCGCCTCCTCCTGAATGTCCGCTGGCACCAGGCGCAGCGCGAGGTTGCGGAACGCTTTCGACACGAGCGCCGCCTGCTTGTTCGCGAGGTCGTCGTCGGTCGCCGCGACGAGGTAGACCATTCGCCCCGAGGTGTTCAGCCGCGTCGAGAGCGCCGTCTGCCCATCCTTGAGCGACGATCGCTCGACGGTCTTTTGCACCGTCACGTCCTGCGAATACGGCACGTTGACTTCGAGGTCCGCCACCGTCACGCGGATGATCCTCGTATCGGCGCTGTCGAACACCGCCATCACGTCGATCGAAACGTTGCCCATCGAGCGCACCGCTTCCTCGGCGAACCGCACCGAGAGCCCTTCGATCTTCTTGCCGCCGACCGGCTTGCTGTAGAGCGCGGCCTCGGCGAACCGCGTGCGCGCGCACGACTTGAGCACCCGCGCGCGCACGTCGTCGATGTTGCGTGGTCGCTGGTACGCGATCACATACCGCGCCTGCACCAGCGCGCGCGCTGTCTCTGCTACGGCGACGGCGCTTGTCTCGAGCGCCGATGCTGCAATCCCGACCGCCGACGGTGGGGCCAATGCGGCGCCTCCGTCCCCTTGCTGTTCGTTCCTGTCGTTCATGTCCGGTGCCTCTCTCTGCGCCTTCCGGCGCGGTTATCTATCGCGCCTTGATCTCACGCACGTCGAGCCGCCGCGATGCCGGCGCGGTGCACTTGGATTCGAGCGCGTCCATCTCGGCACCGCTCGCCCCGAGTCGCACCGCCACGTCGCGGTATCGCGCCGAAACGTCTTTCCACTTCGTCGTCCCGCCATCGGACGCGAGCCACGACGCCTTGAGATCGTGCGCCTTGAACCCGGCCCCATCGCCGATGCGCGCCTGCAGGAGCGCCGCCGCCTGGTTCTTCTGCGCCTCCGCTTCCTTCACCGCGGCGCCCATCTCGAGGTAGTGCTCGGCCAGTAGCCGCACGTCGGCCGGCATGTCGAGCAGCTCGGCAGACTTCTGGCGCGGGTAGATGCGCGACAGGAGATCTCGAGCACGCGCCGCGCCCGCCTCCGTGACCTCGGGCGCGACGTTCGCGACGACGTGATCGTGCCAGAACCGCGCGCCGATTTCGGCGAGGTTGCCGATCATCTCCGCATCGCGCGCGACGGCGAATACGCGCAGCTCCGTGCCCAGGAGCGCCACCACGTCGGCCGATGACCAGCCCGAGCACCAGAGCTGCCACTGGACTTGAGCGAGCACGTCGGCGGGCACCGCGTCAAGCCCCTGTTCCTCCTCGCCCCACCGATGCGCCATGCGGTTTCCGACCACCTTGCACTCGACGCCCTTGTCCATCGACGTGTCCGGTGCACGCGCCGGTCTCACGAGCGCATCCGGGGTCGCGCCCGCCCAAGTATTGGTCCCGCGCATCCATCCTGGGTACTCCACCGTGAGCCCCCGCGGCGCGGCGTAGAGCAGCTCGATCACCGGGCGTTCGAGCGCGCGTCCGACCTGCATCGCCATCCGATCCGGCGTGTCGCCGACGACGCCAACCTTCTGCGCCCACACGTCGAGCGCGGAGCGGTACGGCGAGAGCCCGGCGACCGCGGCGATGTCACCGGAGCCGAGGTACGTGCGGCGATCTGGCGCGTCGATCATGGCGTCCACCCTTTCAGGCTCGACACGATCTCGGTCAGTGCGCCGAGACACGTCGCGAGGTGCGCCTTCCCCTCGCGTGACTTCGGCTTCGGCACCGCGACGGCTTCGAGCGCCGCCGCGAACGCTGCCAGTTTCTCCGCGTCCGGCCGCAGCGCCGCGAGCCGCACCCGCGCTGCCTCCTGTCGTTCGGCTTCTGCGACGCGTGCCTCGTCGGCTGCGATGCGCTCGCGTTCGGCTTGCAATCGCGCCGCAGACTCGGCGCCGATCTTCGCTTGCCGCTCGAACTCGACACGTGCCACCTCGCTGCGCTCCAACTCGATGACCGCGCGTTCCTTGCGCGCCGCCTCGTCGGCCAGCGCCCGATCGTTTTCGAGTCGCGCCCGCTCGACCGCGAGCCGGTTCGCCTCGGCCTGTTGCGCGACCGCGACGGCCATGCGCTCTGCGTCGAGGCGCTCCCGCTCCGCGCGCTGTCCCGCTTCGATGGCCTCACGTTCGGCGTCGAGCCTGCGCTGCTCGGCGGCCTGTCGCTCGCGCTCGATGGCAAGGCGCTCCTCCTCGACCTGGCGCTCCGCGCGTAGGCGCGACTCCTCGGCTTCCCGTTCGGCGCGCAGTCGTGCCTCCTCGACCTGGCGCTCGGCACGGACGCGCTCCTCGATCGCGCGCAGCTCCGCCTCCTCGGCTTCGCGCTTGACGCGATCGCGCTCGGTGTCGACGACGAGCTTCTTCGCCTTGAGCGGCTCCTCGAGGGACTCGACCAGCGCCGTCAACTCCTTCGCCGCGGAGTCTACGCGACGCCCGTACGCGAGCGATGCCGCCTTGAGCTCGACGCGACGTTCTTCGATCGCCACGCGCGTCCCTCGGCAGTCCGCGATCGCCAGTCGACACACCTCGTACTCGGCCGGCGTGTCGCAGGTGATCGCCGCGTAGGCCGCGCGCTTGGCTTCGATCTCGGCCAGCGTGACCGGGTACTCGTAGCGGGTCTCGATTGCTGTCGCTGTGTCGTTCATGCGCTCACCACCCTTCGTCGTCGTATGGGTCCGCGTCGCGATCCTCGGCGTCCGCCTCGACGGCTTCCGCGGCCTCCTGCTGCTGCCACTTGAGCCCGGCCTTCGACTCGAGCCACGCATCGACGCGCGTCCGCTCGGCTGGCGTCGGCTCGCGGTAGGCGCTGAGCACGTCGTCGTACACGCGCACGCTCCGCACCTCGTCGACCGTGGCGGGCTGGCCGTAGTAGTCCACGTCGCTCGCGGCCGTGAAGGCGTTGCCGTTGCCGGCGAAACCTGGGTCGACGCTCAACTCGAGCATCGCGCCGAGCACGTCGTCGCCGGTGCCGATCTCGACCTCTGCCTCGCGGGAGATCACAGTGCGCCTCCATGCGGACCGCGCGCCGCCGAGCGCATCATGTCGATCGTCGCGTCGATCGCGTCGACCTGGTGCGTCGCCTGAATGCGCCGCTCCATCTCGCGCACCTGCTCCGCCGTCAGCGCCGGACCGCAGCCGGGAGCACGGGCCGCGCGAGCGGCGATGATGCGCGACTGGACGGCGTCGAGCTTCTCGCGCAGCA
>CAZUGW010000304.1:0-390 GCA_964620055.1 uncultured bacterium | reverse complement strand
CATCGGATACGTATTGAAAAATCCCAGCGCGGGAAAGAGCGTCACAACATAAATCAGCACCGCCACGATCGGACCCAATCCAATTCGCTTGCGGTTTAGCAAGAGTAGCGCGATGCTCAGCAGTGCCACAACGGATGTCCACTGCCATGGATCGCGCGGATTGATCTTCCACCGCGAATAGCTGAACGTCAGTGACACTGCAAACAGGAGTTTCCCGAGATAAAACCACACCGCGCGAGCGGCGATGATGCGCGACTGGACGGCGTCGAGCTTCTCGCGCAGCACGTCGATCGCGAGCTGCGCGGAGGCGTGATCGTCGTCGCGCATCGCGAGATCGATCGCGCGTGCGTAGACTTCCAGCGTCGAGCGGTCGTCGGCGCGCGGGATGAG
>CAZUGW010000303.1:0-4511 GCA_964620055.1 uncultured bacterium | reverse complement strand
CCGCCGTCTCGCCGGGCGCCTACTCCGGCCGGTAGCGGACGTTGGTGACCACGACGCTCGGCTCGAACATCAGGGCGAGCTTCAGTATCAGACCGGATTGGTTGTGCAGGAGGCGATGCCACCAGTGGGTGACCAGGAACTCCGGGATGATCACGGTCACCATGTCCACGTGCTTTTCCACGCGCAGGGAGTGACAGTATTGGAGCACGGGTTGGGCCAGCGAACGCCACGGCGACTTGAGCACGGTGAGGGGGAGGCCGACGTGCAGCCGCCTCCATTCCTCCTCGAGCTTGGGGGTGTCTCTCGGGTCTATCTCCACAAACACGGCCTCGGGATCGGGCGAGATCGTCTTCGCATAGGCCAGGGCCGGCAGAACGCCGCGGTTGATGCCCGGCACCAGCACTACCACCGCGTGCCGGATCGCACGCGGCACGCTGGCCCCCTCCACGTCGAGCACCCGCGCCAGGTCCTGGTAGTGGTGCGAGATCCTGAGGAAGACCAGCATTAGCAGCGGGATGAGGAGCAGCACGATCCAGGCCCCGTGGGTGAACTTCACGCTCGCCACCACCAGCAGCACCACGGCCGTCGCCACCGCGCCCACCGCGTTCACCGCCGCCTTCACCGGCCAGCCGCGCGTCCGCTCCTTCGCCCAGTGGCGCACCATGCCGGCCTGGGAGAGCGTGAACGAGATGAACACCCCGACCGCGTAGAGCGGGATGAGTAGGTGCGTGAGACCGCCGAAGAGCACGACCAGCACCGCGGAGAAGACGCCGAGCAGGAGGATGCCGTTGTTGAACACGAGCCGGTCGCCCAGATTCGCCAACTGGTGCGGGGCGAAGCCGTCGCGGGCGAGGATGGAGGAGAGCCGCGGGAAATCCGCGAAGCTGGTGTTGGCGGCCAGGATCAGCACGCCGGCGGTGGCCGCCTGCAAGATGAGGTAGAGCACGCCCAGATCTCCGAACGCGGCCCGGCCGAGCTTGGAGAGCACGGTCTCGGTTCCGTGCGGGTCGGGGAGGACGTGGTAGGCCTGCACCAGCACGGTGATCCCGAGGAAGAGCACGATACAGATCACGGCCATCCACACCAGCGTCAGTGCCGCGTTGCGCGACTCCGGGACGCGGAAGGAGGGCACGCCGTTGCTGATCGCCTCGATGCCGGTCAGCGCGGCGCAGCCCGAGGCGAAGGCGCGCAGCAGCAGGAGCAGGCCGAGCGCTTGTGTGCCCTGGGCCAGCGAGGCAGGGGCCGCGGCCGGCGAGCCGTGCAGCCACAGTCGCACCGCGCCGACCACGACCATGGCGGCGACGATGGCCACGAACAGATAGACCGGCCCCGCGAAGACCTTGCCGGACTCCTTCGCCCCCCGCAGGTTGATGCCGGTGACGGCGGCGATGCACAGCACGCACAGGGCGACGCGGTGGGACTCCAGGCCCGGGAAGGCGGAGATGATGGCGGCCACGCCGGCGGCGGTGCTCACGGCGACGGTGAGCAGATAATCGAGCAGGAGGGCGGCGGCGGCGAGGAGCGCGGCGGTGAGGCCGAGGTTCTCAGAGGCCACCGTGTAGGCCCCGCCGCCGGTGGGGTAGGCGTAGATGGTCTGGCGATAGGAGATGGTGACGATGGTGAAGAGCAGCGCGATCGCCGCGGCCACGCCGATCGAGCACCGCAGACCAAGCGACCCGGCGACGACCAACGCCAGCAGGATCTCCTCCGTGGCGTAGGCCGAGGAGGAGATCGCGTCCGACGCGAACACCGGCAGTGCGAGGTATTTGGGCAGACGCTCGTGGATGGCCCGTGCGGTCGGCAGGGGCTCCCCCAGGAGGAACCTGCGGAAGGAGGCGAGGGTCACAGCCTGAACTCTCCGTATCGCGTACGATCTCGCATGGGTCTTCTTATAGCACACTTCGGAGAGATAAGCGAGAGGGGGTGAGGGTCACGGCTTTCCTGCTCCAGGCCGAGGGTGGTTACACCCGCCTCCGATTAGGATACTTCGGAGGGGTGTAAAGGGAGCGTTAAGCGGGGGGCGTGGGGTGTTAAGTCTGTGTGTAGCGCGACGCCGCGCGTCGTTAAGTCTGCGTGCAAGGCCTCGGAAATGTCTGTGGATCAGGAGGTGTAGAGCCGGAGTCCCACGCCTGGACGTGGTCAGCTAGCGAGCAGTAGTTGTTGAGTTAGGCAGGAGGCAACCTTCTACGGCCGTTCCCTGGCCCCTCCCCTCACATCGGGAGCGCGAAAGGGTCGCCTGCAATAACGCGAGTGGCCTTCTTGCTCAGGCCCGCGGTGGCGCGTGTGGGTTTGGCGGTCAGCAGGTCCGCGCCCGCCCAACGACTCAGGACGTGGTAGCGCCTCTCCCAGGACTTGGCGCGCCAGTCCTCGCAGCCCAGGTCCATGCGGAAGTCAAGCTGCGCCAGGAGCCAACGCCGCTCCCGCAGGTCGAGGTCGGACAGGCGCTTGGGTAGGCCGCCCAGGAGTCCCGCGATCTCCTCTACCGCGCGCTCAGCCATCTCCGCGTCGGTCGTCTGCCTCTCCACCTCGCTCAGGCGCTCTCGCCACGCGGCTATGTCGGCCTCCAGGGAGGGCCGCAGGCGCGCCACGTCCGCGCCGGTGATCTCGTCTCTCGCCAGGGCGCGCAGCAGGCCGTCTACCTCGCCCTGTGCGCTTCTGATTGCCCGCTCGATTCGCGCCGCCTCCTCTCGCAGCCCAGGGAGGCGCTCCTGCCGCGTCGCCTCGGCATAGGCGCGCGCCGTCTCGGGGTGTGCGGCCAGTTCCTCCACCAGCGCCCAGGCCTCCGCCTCCAGGGGTTCGGCCGGAACATAGCGCGCCCGACAGGGCTTACCCTCGTTCGCCTGCTTCTTCGAGCACACGTAGTAGCGCAGCACCGGCGCGTCATGTATCTGGTGGCCGATCATGGCCGAACCGCACTCGGTGCAGTACAGTAGGCCGTTCAGCAGGTGGGCGTGCTTCATAGGCCGCCGGGTCTTGAACTTGTGGTGAGCGCGCACCTTCTGCGCCCGCCGCCAGGTGGCCTCCGACACCGCCTGCTCCGGTATCAGGTCCGGCCGCGCCGGGTACTCTACCCGGTCCGCGCCCTCGCCCTCGGCCCACACTATCCAGCGCCCCATATAGCGCGGGTCGGCCAGCATCTTCTGGATGTCTGCGGGGTACCATCGCTTTCCGCCCCTGGTGAGCAAGGCCCGCCGGTTCATTTCCGCCGTCACCTCGCGGACGCTCAGGCCCCGCCGTGTCTCCTTCCCCCCTATCATCCCTCCCTCGGCGGTCAGCGCGAACACCTCCCGCACCGTCGCCAGTTGTTCGGGAATGGGCAGCAGGCGGTTCGGGATACCGCGCTTCAGGTCGCCGGCCTGCCACTTGTACCCGAAGGGTTCCTGCCACACCGGGAAATCACCGCGCCGGGCATAGCCGCGCCGCCCCGCGTCGCACCGTTCGCGGATCCTCTGCGCCTCCGCCTCGGCCGACCATCCCCCGATCAGGTAGATCAGCTTGGACTGGAGGTCGGACAGGTCAAGGGTTCCCTGCGACGGCGAGGCCACCAGCACCTTCGACACCTTCAGGACGGAGGCGATCAGGGAGGCCGCCTCCGTGTTCCGGGCCAGCCGGTCGGTGTGGTAGACGACCAGACGGGAGAAGCGCCCCGCGGCCGCGTCGCGAAGGAGCCGCTGCAAGGCCGGCCGGTTGTCCAGGGTGTCACTGGTGGCCGAGAGGCCCGCGTCCTGGTAGTGCTCTACCACCTCCCAACCTTCGCGCTGGCACAGGGTGAGACAGACGCGCTCCTGTTCGTCCAGGGATACCGCCTCCTCCTTCGCCTGCCCCGGCGTCGAAACCCGCGTGTAGATTGCCGCGTTCATTGCGCTCTCCCCTCCATCACCAAGCCCACCGGGAAGCGAAGCCCGATCCGGCCCTCACCTGGGGAATTCCCTGCAAAGTCCTCATCGGAAGGGGCAAGCGCCAGAAGAGAGACGGCGAGTATCGCCGCTTCGTTTGAGCTGAGAATGAGCTCACCCACCAGTTCGTGATCTGCCTCTCCCGTGCTGAGGCCTTCCGGCGAGAGTGGCTTGGCCCACACCGTGAGAATGACACACTCAAAGTCTCCGGTCAGTTCCAGGCCAAGATACATGTCGCTGATATCGCGCTTGGCCTCCACGTCACCCGCTGGCCACCAACCGCCCCTCGGACTCCGGTTCTGCGGAACCTCATACTTCGGAAACCCCTGCTCGCGCTCGTGCATGCTCCTCGCCTTTCCGGGCCTCCCGGCCCGATAGTGTGGCGGCGCGGCGGCCGGGCCATAGACAAGGCCCTGGACGCCGCAGGCCGCTTCTTGGTAAGAGGAGCAGTCGGACGCCCAGGGCCAAACCGTGGGCTGTGTGGTGGCACGTATGGGAGGCCATAGAGAAAGCGCCCTGCATACGACTTCTCCTCTTACCGTCGCTGAGGATAGCACGGCCTCGCCTGCTTGTCAAGGGCGGTTTTCAGCCGTGTAGATGCAACGCGATTTTGTC
>CAZUGW010000302.1:0-4525 GCA_964620055.1 uncultured bacterium | reverse complement strand
TCGATGACTGGCGCAAGGCGGTGGGCGTCAAGGGCGGATTTCTCCCAAACTATCCCGACCTCAGCAACTATCAGGCGAAGCGCACACGCTCGCCGCGGGATGACGGGACGGTGTGGGTCGCCTGGGGCGGGAGCGCGGGGCACTTGAACTCGTTCACCGAGTCGGGCATACTCTACGCGCTGGCCCGCGTCATCTCCAAGCGGCCACATGTCCGCATGATTTACGTAGGCGCAGACCCGCGTATCCTCGACGCGATCCCGCTCCGGGCTGGACAGAAACAACATTTTATATGGCGGAAATATCAGGATTGGCCCGCGCTAGTGGCAAACTTCGACATCGGCCTAGTTCCGGCGGTAGGAGATTTCGACGCTCGTAGGTCGTGGATAAAGCCGATGGAATTATCTCTGATGGGCGTGCCGTGGATTGCCAGCAGGACTCCGGCCTACGCTGGGCTAGAGGACTACGGCGTATTTGTAGACAACACCGCTGGCGATTGGGCGGCGGCGCTGGAAGAGGCGATTGATCACAAGGCCGACGAGTCGCGTATCCGCCGCGCTCGCAAATGGGCGGAGTCGCTAGACATTAACAGGCACGTTGATGAGATGGCAAAACTATTCGGGAGTTTTAGATGACCTTTTACAAATCCCTGCTTTCGCCCGCGACCGTCTCTGCCCTTGACCAACTCCACAAGGAACAGAACACGACCGGCACAACGCCGGAGGATGACCTTGATGTGTTGGCGGCGCTCGTGGTCACATCACACGCGCGGCGCATTCTACAGTTCGGGACATTTCTCGGAGGTTCCGCGCTCGTGCTGGCAGACCTGGCAGGCAAGAACGGCGAGGGTGCGGCGCTGACTACCGTTGACTCTGAGCCTGCAATGAATCTAATTTGTAAGGAGTATGCTCAGCGCGCATCACTCCTCGGCATGTTTACCCTGATTGATGGGTATTCAACCGACCCGGTTCTCATCAAGTCACTCTCGAATACGGAGTGGGACGTGATCTATCTGGACACGACCCACCAATTTAGCCAAACGCTTCAAGAGATTGAATCGATCACGCCCATTTGCGGGCCGTCTACGTTGTTCCTATTTCACGACGCCTCGGCCTTTGCAGCCGACTCGCTCGACGTGGGGCATCAAGGCGGCGTGCGGCGGGCCATGCGTGAATACTGCCTGACGCATCCGCGCTGGCAGTGGTTCATTTTCGAGAAGCCAGCGTTCGGGCAGTACGGGATCGGCATGATGCAGAAACGGATCGTTCAGTGAAAATCGCCTACCTCGGCCCGACCGGAGTCTTCGGCGGCGTGCGGATAATCGTCGAGCATCTCAACCGCCTCGCGGAGCGCGGCCATCAATGCACGCTAATCAGCACCACCGGCCCCGGCGTTGAGTGGCTGGCCTGTCGCTTCGAGCAGCGGCCACTGCAAGACCCCGGCGCGGGCTATGACGTCGTAGTAGGTACAGCGATCCCGACCTGGCCGATGGCGATCAAACTTGCAAACGGTTCCCGCACATTCGGACTTTTACAAATGGCGGACTGGCTCTTTGAGACCAAAGACTCACCCGCGCAGAAAGAAATGCTGGACATGTTTACCGCGCCGGTAGAGGTGCTGGCGATCTCCAACTGGCTCGCGCAGCTCTCGGACGCAGCCGGGCATATCACGCACCGAATCCGAAACGGCATTGATCCGCACTTGTTTTTCCACGATGAGTTTCCAGACGTGCCGCCATTCGAAGGCGTGACGGTCGTCACCGAGGGCTACAGCCACAATCCGGCCAAAGATGTAGACGAATACTTTAAGCGGGCGGTTCGTCATCTCAAATGGGACGAGGGCTACAAGATTCGCGCGCTCGGATTTTCTCAATTTCAATCTACATTTGAGTTTGACAACTATTGGGAGCGTCCCGTACAGGACTTGATCCGGCGCATCTATTCTAGCGGAGATATTTTCCTGAAAGCGAGTCGTTACGAAGGCAGGCCCGGCCCGGACATGGAAGCGATGGCGTGCGGGGCTGTGGTGTGCCGCGCTATCGGCACGGGCGACGACGATCTCAAGGACGAAGAGAACTGCCTGAAGGTTTCGTATGGGGACTATGAAGGATTCGTTGCCAACCTTCGCCGCCTGATTGGCGACGTGGGCTTGCGCGCGCGTCTGCGCGAGAACGCTTACCGCTACGTGAAGGAGCAATACGACTGGCCGGGCGCGATAGATTTGGTCGAGCAGGCGCTAACCGGGAGTGTCACCGTTCCCGAACTGACCAAGAACTACGATTACAAACTCACTGATTACAACGACATGCAGGCGCAGATCGTGAATTGGGAAACTCCACAAGCAATGTGGCTAGGCGAGGTGCTGGCGGACATGCTCCAGCCCGAAAGCGTGATTGACATTGGCTGTGGGCCGGGGACATATCTCATCCCATTCAAGCCGCAGGCGCGCGTGCTGGGCGTAGATGGCGCGCCGGAAGCGGGGCAGGCGTTGGAGCCGGGAGAATTTTACAAAGTTGATTTAAGAAACGATTGGTCTGTTCCTTCTCTGGAAGGTGTGGAGGAGGGAGTTTTTGATCTATCTCTCTGCATCGAAACCGCCGAACACTTGCCCCCCGCCCGGGCCGATTATCTGATTGATCTGCTCACTACATGCTCAGACGTCTGCTTTTTCAGCGCCGCTCATCCGGGACAGGGGGGGGTCTTGCACTTGAACGAACAGCCGCGCGAATGGTGGCTTGAGAAATTCCGCGCGCGCGGGTTTGACCTACACGCTAAGAATGATAAACTGCAAGCCATGATCAAAACCTCGCCGGAATGCCAGCGCGTGCAATGGCTGATCCCGAATGCGATGCTTCTAGGACGGAAAAATGGGAATTGACGATCCGCATTCGTGGTGCAATATTTATGATATGCAAGGCCGTCTAATCCAGACCATGCACGTCAATGATTATTGGGCGGGAGGTGCGTTTGATGTATTTCCCGACAAAGATGGGATGACCGTTATAGTGCTTAAGCGCATTAGTTCCAATGCTCTAAAAATAGTTGGGGCATTCCATGAGAGTTATGAGTTTGTATCTGACTTCATAAAGAACTGGACTGGTAACGATCTGGATACGACGCGCTGGAATCTTGACGGTAAGACTCAATTTGCCAGTGTAGAGGGAAAAGAGGGACATAAAGAATTTACCGGGGAGGCGATCTTTGGTATTGGATGGTGGACATTCGAATGGGAAAAATGGGCGGAGAAACACGAAAAGGAAAAAAATGAGCGCATCACCCGCGCAAGTTAGCGCCTATCCACCCGCCAGTCTTCCCGCGCTTGACCCAGCCATGCGCGCGTATCTGGAAGTCCGCTGGCGAGTGTGTATGACCGAGCTACGGATGATCGCGCCGGTACTCGGCTGGACTGACCGCTTGCCACAGAAGGGAAATTAGCGTAAGATATTAGTGCGCTCCCCGTAGGGGCCGCGCCCACAAATTCAGGCCCGCCATTAGCCCGCCCCAATCGGCGGGCTTTTTGTTTTCATGCCAACACCGACCACAGGCGAATCAGAGAAGGAATTTATAAGCCGTTGCATCCCGATTGTGATCAACGATGGCACGGCAGCAGACAACACGCAGGCGGCGGCGATCTGTTATTCGCTGTGGGAAAAAAAGACCATGACAGATACAAATTCAGACAAATCCATCGGCGCATTGCTCGACGAGGCGCTGGAAGCGAAAGCAGGTGCGCGCCACTCCGCTAACGATCAACAGCACATGGATGCGGCGATGGGCCACATGGTAGATGCGGGCGCAACGCATCCGCGCCTCAAGGCTGACGGGCCCGCGCCGGGGGAATGGAATCCAAAATCAGACGATGCCGTGATAGGGTTTGGCACAGAAGTAAAGGCCCTCGGGGATGGGAAAATCGGCGGCTACCTTGTGCGTCACGGAAATGAGAACGAACCCGACCTATCCCCCTCGCATGATTGGTTTCACGACAAAACATATTTGGGCGCAAAGCAGGGGGACGGCGTAGATGTGACAGTCAATCACGGCATACCGCTTAGGGACAGCAAAGACCCCGCAGAAATGGCGATGTTCGAGGAACTCGCCGCGCACCTTCTACCGCCCATCAAAACAAAGCGCGACAAAATCGGACTCTTTGCGGAGACCATCGTCAATCTTGCCGATGAATACGACAAGATGATTTACGACGCTGCCGAAAAAGGGAAACTGAGATGGTCAAGCGGAGCCGTAGGGCACTTGGTCAAGCGCACTCGAATGCCGAACGGAACGCACCGGATCGATCAATGGATTATCGGAGAAGCGGCCCTCACGCCGACGCCCGCAGAGCCGCGTCTCGGAAATGTTCTACCACTCAAAGCCTATGCGGAAAGTCTGACCGGGGCCGAATGGCCCGCGCTGAAGAGCGCACATACTTCGACAGGTTCAGTACCCGCAGGCTCAGTACCCGCTGAAGCAAAGACAGAAACACAACCACAGGAGCAACCGTTGTTTCTCATCCCACAGCACAAATTACATAC
>CAZUGW010000301.1:3390-4526 GCA_964620055.1 uncultured bacterium | reverse complement strand
GGGGACGCGGGACTGCAGCACCAGCGTCATCCTCTTCGGGTCGAGGCCCGCGGCGAGATAGTCTATCGCCGCCTCTCGCATCAGGTCCCTCAGTCCACTCGTGTCCTCGTAGGCGGTAGTGAGGGAGTGCAGGTCCACGATCCCGGCGTAGAGCTCGTACTCGTCTTGCAGCTTCACCCAGTTGGCCAGCGCTCCCTCCAGATTGCCGAGGTGCAATCGGCCCGTGATCTGCATGGGCGGAAAAGATGATCTTGCGCGACATAGGAGTGCTCTTTCCGTCCTCTTCTATTCTGTGTGCGTGCGGGAGTTGAGGCGCGTCTCCAACTCGGCCAACGCGTTCTCCAGATGCTGTTGACGGATGGCGTTGGTGATATCGCCGCGGGTGCGCTCGATCAGCGAACGCGTGACATCCGCCGTCCGCTTCAGACCCCCGCAGATGGCCGGGGGATAGTCGAACGAGACCATGGCGTAGTAGATCTCGTCCATGAGTGAGAGGATGTTCTCGCCCCAGGCGATGTCGTTGTGGCGGACCCCGTCGAGGGCGTGGCGGCGCAGCTCCCCGATGGCCTCGCCCAGCGCGTTGAGGTAGGGCGCGTACTCCACCCCGAGTTCATCCGGGTCGGGCAAGGCCTCACCGCGGATCAGCGCGTAGGTCTGCTTCGCCTCCGCGTGCTCCTTCTGGGCGTCCTGGAGGAAACCGGCGTAATGCACATCCGGGTGGCTCTTCAGCACCTCCGAGGCCTCCCTCAGCAGCCCTGTGCTCGCCTCCATCAAGGCCGTGGCGTCCTCGTACTCGGCGCGATGGATGGCGCGAATGGCGTTGGCGCTGTTGCGGATCACCTCCCGCGCCAGCGTCAGCCCGCGCTCCCTCGCGACGTCTTTCGCGTCGAACTCGACGCGAATCTTGTCGCAGATTCCCTTCAATTCCTGCAGGGGTCTTTCCGCCATCGTCCGGCCTCCGTTCGCTCTCATTTACAGGCGGCGCATGGCGCGGATCCCGTCCTTCGCCACGACGATGGGATCCTCCGCCCAGTAGTCCTCGTTGTACAACTCCAGGGAATAATACCCGTCATAGCTCTTATCGTACAGGGCCGCAAGCAATGCGGGCGGCGAGAGCATGACCCGCGCCCGCACCC
>CAZUGW010000301.1:0-3380 GCA_964620055.1 uncultured bacterium | reverse complement strand
TGGCTCGAACGCGACCTCGCCCGCGCCGGGGTAGAGGCGGTGGCGATTCTGCAGTTCGTACTTGGGCATATCCGGGCAGTCGGCGATCTGCACCAGGAAGATCCGGTCGCCCGGCACCGGCTCCAGCATCTCCGGCGACGACCCGCCCCGGTAGTAATGGAACGTGTCAATTACCAACCCGCCGTTGTCCACCCCCACCGCCTCCACCACCTGCCAGGCCGAGGTAACATCCTTTACCTGCTCGGCCGAGCCGACGAACTCCAGCCCAACGCGCACGCCGTACGGCTGGGCGACGCGGCACACCTCCCCGAACCAATCGGCCAGCGTCAGCGTGTCCAGCGGCCCGCTCGGGGCCTCGGCCACCACCACCGCGGCCCGCACCTTCCTCGCCAGGTCAAACGCCTGCTCGGCGTGGTGGATCGCCACCGTGCGCGTGGCGCGATCCAGGTCGGCCCAGCCCGTGATCCCCACGATCTCCGCCACCGCCAACTGGCTCAGGCGCAACTCCATCAGGCCGGCCTCGCCCTCCCGCATCATGTCGCTGAGCAGCAGCCCGACGGCCCGGAACCCCGCCGCCCCGGCCGCGTAGAACTTCTGCTCCAGGTCGTGGGGGTAGAGCGTCGCCAGGTTCAGGGCCAGCTTCTTGCTCATCATCGCCGCCCCAGTTCGGCGGCGAGAATCTCGCGCAGGCGCACCATATCTGTCTCGAGGGTGGCGCGCAACCGCTGCTGATGCAGCGCCGCCGCGGGATGATAGAGCGGTACGTACAGCACCCCGCCGATCCGCCGCGGCCGGCCGTGCTCTTTGGAGATGGCCAGCGACCGGTCAATCAGCGCCTGGGCCGCGATCCGACCCAACGTGCAGACCACCTTGGGTTGTATCACCGCCATTTGCGCGTCGAGATGCACCCGGCACGCCACCAGCTCGGCCGCGGTCGGCTCCCGGTTGCCCGGCGGGCGGCACTTGATGACGCTGGTGATGAACACGTCCTCGCGGTCCAGGCCGGCCAAGCCGAGCAGTTCGGTGAGCAGGGTCCCTGACGCCCCGACGAAGGGGCGGCCCTGCCGATCCTCCTCCGCGCCGGGGGCCTCGCCCACGAACATGATCGCCGCGTCGGCGGGACCTTCGCCTGGCACGTGGTGAGTGGCGGAGCCGCACAGGCCGCAGGCGTCGCAGCGGACGATCTCCGCGTGGACCCGCGCCAGTTCGGCCTGCCGCTCAGAGAAGCCCAAGCTGCTGCAACTCCTCGCGCAGAACTTGGCGACACTCCTCGGTGGCCGACAGCAGCGGCAGCCGGAGGTCGCCCGGCGTCACGCCGAGCAGCTCCATCGCCGCCTTCACCGGCGTGGGATTCGTCTCCAGGAACAAGGCCTTGCCAATTCCCAGCAGCCGGTAGTGAATCGCGCGCGCCTCGGCCACCTTCCCCTCCGCTATCAACTCCACCATCCGTCGCCATTCGCCGGGGAGCACGTGCGCATCCGCGAGGATCCCGCCCGCACCTCCCAGACAGCAGATCGGGAAGGTGAGCACCCCGTCGCCGCTCAGCACCGCGAACCCCGGCTCGGCCTGGTGTATGATCTCCATCACCTGCTTGAGATCGCCGCTCGCCTCTTTCACCGCGACGAGGCCGGGGACGCGAGAGAGCTCCACCGTGGTTGCCGCCTCCATGTTCACCCCGGTGCGGCTGGGGATGTTATACATCACGAGGGGCAGCGACGTGCTCTCCGCCAGCGCGGTGAAGTGGGCGATCAGCCCGGCCTGGGTGGGCTTGTTGTAGTACGGGCAGATCACCAAGGCCCCGGCCGCGCCGGCCTGCTGCGCGTGCTTGACCAGAGCCACCGACTCGTCGGTGCTGTTCGACCCCGCTCCCGCGATCACGGGGACGCGGCCGGCCGCGTACCTGATGGTCAGTTGGACCACACGGCGATGCTCCTCGTGGCTCAGGGTGGCCGACTGGCCGGTGGTGCCGCACGGCACCAGGCCGCTGGCCCCGCCGACGATGAGGTAGTCAACCAGCCTGGCCAGCGCGGACTCATCTACTCCCTGCGCGGAGAACGGGGTGATATTCGGGACGAAGACGCCCTTCAGATTCAGGGGCACGCGCGCCTCCAGATGCTCGCGATCTTGCTACACCACCAACTGCTTGTGCAGGTAGGTCACGGCCTTCCTGCGGTCGGCCTCCGGGACGAGATAGGAGAGGCTGATGGCGTCGCGGCTGGCGCCGTGCAGGCCGATTCCGGCCGCGGCCAGCGCCTCCCGCGCCCGGCCGTCCCAGGCGTCGAGCTGCTGCCGCAGGGCCTCCCCCACCAGCGACACCAGGGCCAGATTCCCGACGTTGAGTTCCGCGGCAATTCCTCGCGTCTCGAGCAGGCGCCGCACGATCCCCTCCACATTGCAGTACTTCAGGGGTCGCACCGCGAACCGCACGCCCGGCGAGTCCGTCGCCACCTCGAAATACGTCAGCCGCTCCCGGCTCAGCCGCTCGCCGAGCTGCATCGCCAGCCGCGGGTTGGCGTCGGCCACGTCGAAGATGATGAGCTTGGGCTGGTCGGCCACCGCAGTCGCGTGTTCCTCCCCCGCGGAGGAGGAGGCCGCGCCCACGTGCGTGCCCTGGTGGTCGGGAAGACGGAAGCTGCGGACGTTGATCGCGATCTTGTGCTCCCGCGCCATTTCCGCGGCCTGCTGCTGGAGCACCTCCGCGCCCAGGCGGGACATGGAGACGCATTCGTCGTAGGTGAGGTGGGGGATAGTCTGCGCGGCCTCGCCGTCCGCCAGGCTCTTGGGGTTGGCGGTCATCACGCCCTCCACGTCCTTGAAGATCTGGAGCGGCGCCACCTCCAGCTTCTCGCCGAACGGCAGCTTGGGCGTATCGTCAATGATCCAGGCCAGGGCCACGGCCGTATAGTCGCTCCCCCCGGCCCCGAGCGTGGTGATTTGATGGGCCTCCGAGATTCCCTGGAAGCCCGCGCAGAACACGATGTACCCATCCTGCAAGGCCTGCAGCAGCATGTCCGGTCGGATGCGTACGATGCGCGCGCGCCCGTAGTGCTCGTCCGTGATCAGCCCGGCCTGCCCTCCCGACATGGCGATGGTCTCGTAGCCCTTCGACCGGAGCAGGTGGGCCATCGCCACCGTGGACATGATCTCGCCGCACGACATCAGCAGGTCCAGCTCGCGCGGCTCGACGTCGGGGTGGATTCGCTGCGCGGTCTTCACCAGTTCCACCGTCGAGTACGGCTGTCCCTCGCGGCCCATCGCCGAGATCACCGCCACGGGATGCAGGCCTCGGTCCCGCGCCTCCATCAGCCGCTCCGCGGTGATCTGCTGGTTCGCCTCCGACTCTACGCACGTTCCGCCGAATTTCTGCACGACCACTCTCA
>CAZUGW010000300.1:0-4526 GCA_964620055.1 uncultured bacterium | reverse complement strand
TGAGGGAGGAGACGAGCCCGATATCGAACACCTCGACGCGGTCCGCCCCGGGCGGGGATTACTCCCCCGCAGCCTGGCGCCTCGAGAGCGCCGTCCACGCCGGCTGGGATCGAGCAGACGGGTTCAACCGCGTTTCACCACTACGGCGTTCATTTCATCGGCCCGATCAGCGCCCGCGCCACTCGTTCTATGTCGTCCTGCGCTTGGGCCGGGCCGCGCAAGAACAGGCCGAACCGTCCGACGGAGATGTCCAGATGGTAGCCGCCCGGCATCTTCTCCGCCGAGGCCGCCGTGTAGGCCGGCAGCCCGGCGAATTGGCCCTCCGATTCGCTCGGGTGTTCGTGTCTGACAAAGCCCAGGGCTGACTCCGCCTTGCGATAGTCCACCAGCTTTGCCTGAATCCCGAATCCCGCGCCCTGGTACGTGGTCTCCACCATCGAATAATGGTGCTCTCGACATTTCACCGGGCCCCTGGTCAACCCGGCCATCTCCACCAGCAAATCCCGCAGTTCGGCTTCAGGATAGATCGCCTTCTCATCAAAGAATCGTTCCTTACCAGCAATGAGCCGGCGAGGCGCCGGGGCGGCCGGCGCGGAGGCCGTAACCACTGATTCCTCCGCGCAGGCCCGCAGGATTCCCGCCAGCTCGCGCTGATTGACGTTTCCGATCAACTCCCTTACCGCCCCTCTCACCAGTCGGCCTGGGGAGTGCACCGCGCCAAACCCGAAAAACTTTTCGGTATCCGAGCCAGTTCGGCTCACGCTGCCAGACCAGAGGATGTTTCCCCGCGGGCTCAACACGCGCGCGTTGATGGAGACGGAAGGATAGCTGGCCGGGCCGATGCGCACCTCCCCGAATTCTTGCACCATCCCGACCACGAAGATGCCGACGGGCCCCACTCTCTCTTGCAGCTTCTCCAACGCGGCCGGGCCCAGGCCATAGCCATTGCCGTTCCGCAGCCCGGCCTCTACCATCGCTTGGTAAACTGCCCCGGGGTCCACCACGTCGAAACATCCCGTTTCCATCAGCGCGGTCACCAGCTCTTGGCCGACGACCAATCCCGCCCCCTCAAACTGCAGGCTGGCGCTTTCGAAGGGGAGAACCACGGCGCGAATTCGTCCCGCGCCAGGGGGGACCAGATAGCCGCTCGCGCGCGACCCCCCCTCCTGGCACCCCGCGATTGCGATCGTCAACGCCATCGCCAGCAGGCATATCATCCTGCGCATGGTCATCGCGTTGCTCCTTTGGAGAGAACTATTACTCATCTTCCACCACATCAATAACCTCGCGAATAGCGGAGTTGAAGAATCTTCTGACGCACGAACGGGCCGGAGAGTCCCGCTCCGTAGTCATAGCCTATCTCGAAGGTAGACCCGTTCGGTAGGCTATGTGTCAGGCGTCCTGTCAGCCCGGAGCTTGTTTCTCCCAGTGTTGGCAGTGCAATTCCGTTCACCTCCTGTGCTTGCTGGAGGTGACGGAGATCGTACCGGACGGTGATCATGGTCGCGGGGTCCATGTCCCAGCGTGCTTCGACGGAAGGGGTGAGCTGGAGACCTGCGCCGTTTCCCTGGTTGCGCGCCACCCCCATCCCCAGGCGGAGACCCCAGAGAGGGTTTGGCAGCAAGGTAGCAGACAACTGCATGGAGTGGGTCGTGTTCTGTTGCGCCTCGCCGTCTCGCGTGGTGTTCTGCTGATAGTAGTGGTAGTCCAGGCTCAAGGAGGAAGTGGCATCGAGTTGCCGACTGAGGCCGAGGGACGCCGAGACCGCGTCTTGGTCCGCCTCCCCAAACTGCTGCTCAGTGCGCCCATAGCTCGCGGACAGTTCCACTCCCGGAGAGAGCTCACTGGTTAACGACACCCGCGCGTCTTGCCGGTTGTTGCTACTGCCCCCGAACTGGTCTTCAGACGTGGAACGAGCCCAGGTAGCGAGGAGGTTGGTGGTGGGCCTCAGTTGGGCCGCCAGCGTCCCGGATAAGTGGTCCGAGGAGGTGGAGCCGCCCCCGCTATGGTTGAGGTTGGAACGCCTGGAAACGTCCAGCCTCACTCCCGGCAGAATCTCCGAACGCACGTAGAGGCCTGTTTCCCGGCTCGATGATTCCTGTTCAACGCCGCGGTGGTTATCCTGGGAGCCGCCGAGGAACGCAACGTCTGCATCCACCACCAGAAACGGCGTGGGGAGCGCTGACACCCGGGCCCGCGTGACACGCCCGGCCGTACTGGTGCCGGCGCCACTGCTCTGGTCGGCGCCATCGGTGAACACTGCGTAGTGATCCAGGCTGACGCGCACGGTGGGAAGCGCGGACTGAGCGAAACTGAGGCTGTAGGTGCGCGTTGCGATTGGAAAGCTGTCGCGCGCCGTCTCTTGCCGCGCATCGTCGGCCGTGAATCGGAGCGGCCCCCAGTCGTAGCTCAGGCCCACCATGCGCGTGCTCGCCTCCGTCGCCGGGCCCTCCTCCTGGGGGCGGAGCGTGCTCTTCAGGTACTGCAGGCTCAGCCTCGGATAGTTTGGGTAGGAGAGTAGGCCCGCGATCGCGTAGCTGTCCGCGACCACGAGCGCAGTTCCTCCGCCCTGTGGCGATTCGACCAGGCTGGTCCGGTTGGCGTCGCGGCTCAGGAAGGCCGTGAGGTTCAAGCGCTTTCCCTCCGCCAATAAATTGAGGCGAAGGTTTCGCTGGTCCACCGAGGCCTGCTGGTCGCCGGTCGAATAACCGGTCAACCCGAGATCCAGATAGACGTTCGAACCGCCGAACACCGGGCCGCGCAAGGCCAACAGGTAGCGGGGGGAGAAGCGGCCGAACAATTCGGTGCGGCCGTCAGCCGACTCCGTTTCGACCAAGCGGTATTCCAGGTCTGTCTGGAGGGACACCTGCTGACCAAGGGCCGGGCTAACCCACCCCGCGAACAGCCACAGGCCGAGCCACCAGTTCACCATCCCACGTATTCTATTATGCGTCGCGGCGGGTCTCATGCGGCGGCCATTCTCATCGTATATAGGTCTTGCCGCTATGCTGCTTGTGGCAAGAAAGGTTGCAGACCCCTCCCGTAGCGGTACTAGGGGGGCTGCCGGCGGGATAGGTCTCCCAGAAGGTATAACTCGTCCGGGTCGAGCCGCTGAGCCGGCTCACCTCCGCCATATCGAAGTTGAGCAGATGCGGGTTGTTCGCCCCATGGGGATCATGGCAGGTGTAGCATGGGGCGTTGTTCTCGTGCTGATTGTGGAGGTTGTTGGTGCCGTCGCGGTAGTTAGTGTTGGTGTACGGGTCGGTTCCAGAGACGTAAGTCTCATACCGGTGACACTTCAGACAAAGGTCTCGCGTGAAGCTGCCGGTGTGCACCTGCAGGTCCTGCGTCCCTTGGAGGAGGTGCATCGCGGATGATCCGTGGGGACCCGATCCGCCAGTGACCGTCGAAGTCTTGCCGTGACAGTCGCTGCAGTACATGGTACTGCTGGCTGACCACGGGCTCAGAAAGGAGGCGGCCGGGATGTTGGCGTTCTGGCCTACCGCGGTGACGGGGTGATAGGAGAGGTTGTTCGGGTTGTAGGCCTGCCCGACATCCCGATACTCCTGCACTTGTCCCGCCGTCACGCTGGTGATCTTGGTGGCCAGGAAGTAGCCACTACCGACGGTGTAGGTGGGGAGTGTGGTGAAGGCGGAGTGGCATTTGAAGCAGAGCTGCCACTCATAGTTCGTCGTCGTGCTGCTCAATGTCGCAAAGCTCTTGGTGGCTCCTGTAAACGACGTACCAGCGGCCTGCCACGCGGTCACCACAATACCCGTCGCATTCAGCAGCGCGGGAGAAAGCCGGTTTCCGTTTGCTCCGCCGGGGGTGTGTATACTCACCCCGGGACTGCCCGTGTTCTGCGCCGTGTGCGGGTCGTGGCAATCCGTGCACTCCGCGTGGCGGTTCGCCCCGCTAAAGGCGGCGCTCGCACTCTCCCCCCACCGATGCGCGCTGGGGGTAGTGCCGCTGTAGAGATTCGAGATCGGATGCTTGTAGTAGTTGGTGGCGGTGTTGGCCGAAGTGGTGGAGACAGGAGACCTCGTGTTGGCCGCATAGGTGACGGTGCCGTCGTGGCAGGCCCAGCACGCGTTCTCTTCCAGCGCGAAGAGGGCGTAGCGATAGAGTGTGGTGTCTCCGTCTTGTGACGCGTGCGCCTCATGGCAGTGGCTACACTCGCCGCGGCCGTACAGGCTGGGCACGCGGTTCACTCCCGTGCTGGTACTGGCATGCCCGGAGAGATAATAGGCGCCCCCGCCCCAGGCCGTGCAGGCACACACCGCCAGCACGGCGGCCAATATTATGCTGCCCCATCTCACTGCGTTTTGAGTTGTCTGCGCTGACTGCATATTCCGTGACTCACTGATAATGGCAGGTCTGGCAAGTCTGTCTCATCAAGGCGCCATCTTCGAGCGCGGTCGTGGTCGAATCGTCCCACAGCTGCCCGTAGCGGTGCGTCGAACCATGCGCCTTGTGGCACGAGCCGCAGAACACCTCGTTGTCGCTCGCTCCGGAGGCGCCCGGGA
>CAZUGW010000299.1:3627-4530 GCA_964620055.1 uncultured bacterium | reverse complement strand
CCCCCTGCTGAGGAAACGCCCAAGCCGCGCCCGCGCACCGTCGTCGCCCCGCGCAACTCGGTCAAGCACGTGCGGCAAATGGCGCTGTTCTACCGCGAGCTGCACAGCCTGATCAAGGCGGGCATCACCGTCGCCGCAGCCTGCCGCGAGCTCGAGCACCGCGTCCCCGCCCGGTTCCGCCCCCTCACGCGGGACATGGGCGCGGCGGCGGAGGCCGGCAAGCCCATCTCGGCGGTCCTGGAGAACTACCGCGAGCTAATCTACCCCTGGCACCTGGGTGTGATCCGCGCGGCGGAGAGCGCGGGGGCGCTGCCGGAGGCCATAGACGAGATCGCGGCCGCGTACGAGCTCGAGTGGCAGACGCGCTCCGAGATCGGGTGGCGCGTGTTCCTCTACACCTTCATCGGGCTTCCGATGGTCCTGTGCGTTATCCCCTTCATCCTGATGATGAACCAGCCGTTCCCGAAAGAAGGCTGGACGATTCAGTACTCCATTCAACTGGTTCGTCGCTTCTTCCTCACTGTTTCGCTGCCGATTGGGGCGGGGCTATTGGGATTGTTCATCACCTGGAGGTTGATCTCAGGAACTGCCTGGTGCCAGGCGCTGCAGCACCGCGCGGTGCTGCTGATCCCGATCGTCGGCGGCGTCTCCAAGATCGGCGCGCTAGGGCGGTACCTTTCCACTCTCGCCATGCTGTTGAAGGCCGGCGTGCCGCTCTCCGACTCGGTGGAGGAGGCGGCGATGGCCGCGGGCAACGCCGCGCTCACGCCACGGCTCTTGCAGGTCGCGCCGAAGGTGCAGGCGGGTGTGCCACTCGCCCAGGCCTTGCAGGAGACGCGTGTGTTTGACGGCGACACGCTGCGACTCGCGGGGACAGGCGAGATGACCGGATCCCTGCCTGAG
>CAZUGW010000299.1:923-3617 GCA_964620055.1 uncultured bacterium | reverse complement strand
GCCGGGCCGCACAGTATTGTCGGGAGAAGTACGATGGCAAGCGGCGGGTGCTGATGAAGGTCGCCGGAGTCGCGATCACCGTCGCCTTTGGCATCGTCGTGGGCATCCTGGTCGTCTGGACGGCGCGGTCGTATTTCGACGCCATGTTCCGCGGGCTGGAGTGGATGGAGCAGGGATGACCGACGAGCGGATGCAACTCGACGTCAACGGCATGTGCTTCGCCTGCGGACCGAGAAACCCGATCGGCCTGAAGCTCGATTTCCATTTCGACGGCGAGGACTATGTGACGACGTTCGAGGTCAGGCCCGAGTACCAGGGCTGGCGCGGACTCGCTCACGGCGGGCTGCTGGCCACAGTGCTGGATGAGGTGATGACGCGCCTCTTGTGGGCGAAGGAGATCACCACGGTCACGGGCCGGCTGGAGGTGCGCTACCGCCAGCCGGCGCCGGTCGGCTCCGTGCTCGAGATTCGCGGCCGCATTACGCGCCGGCGCTCGCCTCTGATCGAGACGGAGGCCACGGCGACGTTGCCCGAGGGGAAGGTGGTGGCGGAGGCGAGGGCGGTGAGTATGGAGGTGGGGAAGTAGGGGGCAGCAGGGCTTCTCGCGGTGAGCTATGCGCGACTCAGCGGCGCCAGGAACTCCTGGGTGAATGTCCGGCGCACATCGCAATGGGAATGGAGTTCGTCGGCCGTCCTGGCGCTGCCGGTGTTGAAGTGCCACAGTTCGACATGCTGACCGTTCTCCTGCACAGAGCGCACGGCCTCCACGAGGTCGGAGTCGCCGGAGACGAGCGCGGCAACATCGTAGGCGCCCTTGTAGGCGAACTTCACCATGTCCAGCGCGAGCCGCACATCCACCCCCTTCTGGCGCACCCGGGGCCACTCTCCGGCCAAGCGTCCGTTCCTCATAGTGAAGTAGTCCAGGTTGCGCAGATAGGATAGGAACCTCTGTTGATCGGCGAAGCGGGCCGGGTCATGGTCTTGCGTGAGCCACGCGTTGTAGAAATAGGTGCGGTTCAACTGCCGGGGACCGACGACGGCAGCCACAAACTTGTCGAAGTCGAGCCGCCAGCCGTCTCCCATGACCGCCTTCACCCCCTTGAAGAGGTAGGCGCCGTCCAAGAATGCCATGACTCGATTCATGCCAGCTGCTCCCCTCCTGCCGACATCAGTTCCCCGCTGTCCCGTCCGAGGCGGTATGGCGTTGGCTGTCCAGAGTTCGTGAATGAACTTTTTTCGCCGGAGTACAGAATCTCTGTTGACATTGGGCAAGCTCATGGTAATATTACGTTGGACTGAGCATACCGCTCAGTCCAACCTAAATGCCCGCTAGCGTCGCATAGCCGACGCTAGCTTTTTCTTTTCTGGTCCTGGACATGTATGCATGCAAATTAGCAGCGTCCTTCCGACTTGTCAACCGCGGTGATTGCTTGCTCCGGCGCGCGGAGGCGGGCGCCTGCGCACCCGCCTCCAGTAGTGACGAGGCTAGCGGCTATTGACAGGTCGGTCCGGCGGCCTGGGCGAGCACCGTGGGAAGTTGCGTCCTGATCGTGCCCATGAGTTCTCCCTGCGGGTGCTGGACGGTGCGCACGTTCACGAAGGCCTGGCCCTGATTCAGGCCCTGAACCAGATCGCTGACGCGGTACCCGGCCAGCCACCCGATCAGATCGCAGTCTCGGATCGTCCCCTGCGCGATCACGCCGGAGAACCGGCCCCCATAGGTGCGGCAGCAGAGCAGCCGCGCCACTGCGGGGGCCGCCACCGGCGGAAGATTCGGGTCGTTGAGGTTGATGCTGATCTCGCCCGGGTTCAAGAGGTTCACCACGGATACTGAATAGCTCAGCCCCTGCCCGGACGGGTCCAGCCAAAAGCAGGCGGAACCGCTCGCGTCAGTGTAGCCCTCTGACTGCAGGCCGCTGAGTTGGGCCGACCACCGATCCACCCCCGCCTGGCGGACGTCCGCCAGCGTCGTGCCGCCTTGCGGCCACGGGACATAGGGCGGCAGCGGAGTCTGACCGATCAGGTTGTAGTTCCAGTCGTATTGAAGCAAGTAGCCGTTCGAGACGACATAGTACGTGCTCGGGGTCGTCGGGGGCAAGGCCACGGGCGGTGGGACCGAAGCCACGGGAGGGCCGAGCACGCCCCCGCCGTAGCCGGTCGCTCCCCCGAAGGTTAGGATCGAGAATGGCGACGCGTAATACACCCCGCCCACGGCGAACTGCGCAAACGAGGGCGAGGCGAGGAGCGTAAGCGCCATAGTCGCGACCATGATGGTAACTGCCCTTTTCATGGGAGCCACCCCCTGTGTCAACTTCACAGTAATGCTACCACCGGGGGAGAGGAGGCCGAGGCCAGGGGCGGTCGAGGTGTGAAGCGGGGGGAACAAACGTGTCAGGCGCCCGCCGCTGGCGGACGCCCAAGTTCACGTCGGAGGAAAAGCTAAAGGGGAGCGAGCTACCTCAGGATATACACCTCCACGATCCGCCGGCCGAAGCGGACAGCTTCCGCGTAGGTGTTGAAGCACAGGTCAATGCGATTGCCCTTGATGGCGCTGCCGCGATCGGCGGCCACGGCGAGGCCGTAGCCGGGGATGTAGAGCCTGGTTCCCAGGGGGATGAAGCGGGTATCCACGGCCACCACACCCTTCTGCGCTTTCATGCCGTTGGCGGTGTAGCCATCGGCATACTTGCCGCA
>CAZUGW010000299.1:0-901 GCA_964620055.1 uncultured bacterium | reverse complement strand
CCATGCGGAGGGGCCGGCGCCAGTTGCCGCCGCGGCTCGGGAGGCCGCTCGTTTCCCTCAGGATCACCGTATCCACGGGGGCCGTCACCGCTTGCTCGCGCACCACCTCGCGGCGCGTCACCTCCCCGTCCTTGGTCCAAGTCTCGATGACGCGGCGAACCAACCCGTCCCGTCCCTTGCTGACGGTCTTGCTGAAGCCGGGCGGGCGGTGGAGCGCGGAGAGCACCACGATCCGGGAGGCGACGACCTCTTCTTCCACGGTCCGGCGGCACGTCACGCGCGTGACGCGCACTTCCATCCCATCCGCGAGCCGAGTCGTCAGGGAAGGGGTGGTGCGATCCAGATCGCCCAGGGTGAGGCCGAGGTCAATCAGCAGGTCGCTGACGGTCTTGGCCGCGGACGAGACCTGATAGGAGCACCCGTCCGCACGCACCGTCACGGTCGGAGACAGAGAATCCTGCGTGAGCCCGAGACCGGTGCCGACCAACCCGCACGCGATCGCGAGACACAACGCTCTGGCAAGACTTCGCATGAGCCTCCTCAAGAGGGTCGCGGGCCTCCCGCGGCCTCGCCGCCGGCGCGCTCGCGCGCGAGGGCGCAAGGACAACCGGTCAGTGGCAGTCACATCGGACTACAGCGAGTGGAGGGTGGGCAACTAGTGGGGTGAAAGGCTGTAAGTGTTGCTTGTGAACTCTATGTTGATAGGCGGCATGCCGCCGCGATGTAATCCAGATGGTAGCAGAATCCCCTCGCCTCGTCAAGTTTTTCCGGGTTGCCTGGAATGTCACGTAACTGCGACAGGCCTGTTTCGAAGGCAAACATCCCGCCCACAGACACGACATCCGGGCCCGCCGACTCCGGACTGCCTGCAAGGTGGTCAGGCCCCCTAGTAAGCGACTAT
>CAZUGW010000298.1:0-4583 GCA_964620055.1 uncultured bacterium | reverse complement strand
GCACAGCGTCTTGCCGCTGGCGGTGGAAGTGACGATGACGGTGTGCTCGCCGCGCCGAATCCCCTCAATCGCCTCGGCCTGGTGCGAGTACAGCCGCTCTATCCCGAGCTTCGTCACGGCCTCGCGCAGCGGCCTGGGGAGGGGAGAGGACAGCTCGCCATACACCGCCTCCCGCGCGGGAATGACCTCCTCGTGCACCACCTGCCCCGCGTAGCGGCGCGAGGAGGTGAGCTGAACAAGAAATCCGGCGAAATCGAAGCTCTCTGCCACGTCGGGCCTGCCTCCGTAGGGGCACGACATGTCGTGCCCTTTCTACCCACCGCAGGGGCACGGTACGCCGTGCCCTTCCGAGATGGCGGAGTATAGCACAAATGTTTGGGGGCGGCAAGAGTCCGGCGCCGCAACAGAGGACTCGCTTGACCTCTACTTCAGTTCCACGATTCGCTCCTCGAAGAAGCGCACCACCTCTCCCTTGGGCTTGATCCCCTCTGCCACCTGGAGGGTGAGCCGCTCCAACTCGCGGTTCGTGGCTCTTACGCGCTTGCCGTTCAGGAACAGGAACATGCCCGCCGCGGCCAGCGCGGTGCGCTTGTTGCCGTCCGCGAACGGATGGTTCTTGCAGATATGAAATAGATAGGCCGCCGCCATCGCGGCCAGGCTCTCATGCAGGAACTCCCCGCCAAAGCGCGCCTGCGGCATCATCACGGCGGAATCCAACAATTCGATACTCAGGACCATCGGATCGCCGCCGTACAGCTCAACGTACCGCTGGTGGAGCACGAGCACTTGATCTACAGTGAGAAACGTCGGGTCCGCAGTCACTGCGCCAGCCGTCTCAACGCGGTCCCCCACTTCTTCGTGACGTAGGCGAAGGCCGCCTCAAACTCCTCGGGCGTCGCGGTCCTGGGGTGCGTCGGCGTCAGCACCAGCGAGCCGCTGTGCACCGTCACCTGCACCTCGGCGTTCTCCTCCAGCCCGACCAGCTCCATCAACGCCTTGTCGAGAATCAGGGCGTTGCTATTCCCCACCTTCCGCAGTCGCTTGATCATCTCATCGCCTCCATTACAACATTATTATAACAGGGAAGGCGAACGGCCGCAACCGGCGAGACGGCGGAGTGTCGCTAGCCGCGCCGCCGCGGCAGTTCAGACGCGTACCCCCGCCCCAGTTCCCCCGCGTGCGCCGCCAACCACTCGCTGAACCGCGTCGGACACGTGGGCGGATCGTGGGAGACCAGCAGGCCGGCCATCAGTCCCGCGATCTCCTCCCGCGTCACCACCACGTCGCCGAGGAAGAGGCCCGCGACCTTCGCCACGGCCAGGCCGAGCAGAGGCGGGAGGTGCATGATTCGGGCGCGACTGCCGATCCGGTCGCGGATGAGCCGGACGAGTTCATCGTAGGTGTAAGTCTCGGGTCCGACCGCGTCGAGCACGACGCTATCGCGCCGCGCGCTCATCTCCACCGCCAGCGCCGCCAGGTCCGCGACAGACACAGGCTGGATCTGGTAGCTGCCCGACCCGAAGACACCGAACGCAGGAAACCGTCGCAGCAGCCACGCGATGTTGTTGATGAGAATGTCGCCCCGGCCGAACAGCACCGTCGGGCGGAGGATGGCATAGGAGAGGCCGGAGCTGACCAACGCCTGCTCCAACTCGGCCTTGCCTCGGAAATACGGAAGCGGCGAGCCCGCGTCGGGATTGGTGATGCTGACATGGACCACCCGCGCCACGCCCGCCTCCCGCGCGGCCGCGAACAGGAGCTTCGTGTTGGCCACGGCCTGCTCGTAGCTCACGCCGCCATAGCCGAACCGGACCCAGTACGTGTTGTACAGCACCGTCGCCCCGCGCAGACTCTCCACCAGCGCGCTCGGGTCGTCGAAGCGGAACCGCACCACCTCCACCTCCCCGCCGAAGGGATTGGGCCGGTCGGGATGGCCGGTGAGCGTGCGGACACGAAGGCCCCGCTCCAGCAGCAGGCGGGCTATGTGCTGCCCGGTGAAACCGAAGGCGCCGGTGACGACGTGGAGGTCGGAGCTATCGGGGAACATCTCTCTCGAAGGTCTCCCGAACCGCGCGTTCCGCCTCCTCCCGCGTCCCGACCCTCCCCTCGACCTGCTCGTCCAGCAGGAACCGCAACACCTCACCCACGCGCGGCCCCGGCTCGATTCCCAAGAGGGCCATCACCTCCTCGCCGGTGAGGAGGGGCTTCATGCGCGCGATCTCCTGGGCCGCACTTGCTTGCTCGATCCGGCGGCGGAGTTCGGCCATGCGCTCCGTGAACTCGGGGTAATCCCGCGGGTCGCTGGCCCGCACATCCGCGTCGGCGAGGAGCAAGTTGGCCTCAAGATGATCGCCCAGATCGTAGATGAGACGACGGATTGCAGCCTCGGACCACTCCGGGGTGTAGAACGGAATCCGGAGATGATCGTGCACTACGGCCGCCACCTGCTCCACGAACGCGGCCGGCTGCCGGAGGCGGGTGAGGATGAGTTTGGCGCGCTCCGCGCCTAGATCCTCGTGGCGGTAGAAGTGCACCCCCGTCTCATCGCTCGAGAACGTCTCCGGTTTGGCGATGTCGTGCAGCAAGGCCGCGTACCGCAGCAGCTTGTCCGGCGGCGTGAAGGCCACGGTGTCGAGCGTGTGCTCCAGCACGTCCTTGATATGATGCCGCCCCGGCTCGGGCAGAGGGAGCTGGAGCAGATCGGGGAGGATGATCTCCGCCAGCCGCAGGCTGATCAGCAGCCGTAGCGCCTCCCGCGGATCGGGGACGACGAGGAGACGGTCCAGTTCGTCTCGCACTCGCTCCCAGGAGATGCGGCGAAGCTCCTCCGCCTTCTCCGCGATCCCCGCGGCCGCCACGGGATCCAATTCAAACGCCAATTCCGCGCAGAAGCGCACCGCCCGCAGCATCCGCAGCGGGTCCTCGGTGATGCGCGCCGCGGGGTCGCCGACGAAGCGCACCAGCTTCTCCTCTAGGTCCTCCCGGCCGCCGAAGGGATCGAGCAACTCGCCGGTGTGGAGATTGCGGGCCATCGCGTTGATGGTGAAGTCCCGCCGGGAGAGATCGCCGTGAATGCTGTCGCCGAAGGCCACCTCGGGCTTGCGGGAGACGCCGTCGTAGGTGTCGCTGCGAAAGGTGGTGATCTCCGCCTTCTCGCCGTCCTTCTCCAGCCCGATGGTGCCGAATTTCTCTCCCACCAGCCACACCTGATCGGCCCACGATTCCACCCGCGCGCGAATCTCCTCCGGCCGCGCCTCGGTGGTGAGATCGAGATCGCCCGAGTTGCGACCCAGGATCTTGTCGCGCACGCAACCGCCCACCAGGTAAGTCTGGCGGTCGGCGAAGGCGTGAGCGAGTCTCTCAACGAGGCGTGATTCTGACATAGCTCTAGGTGCGGCCCCATTGTAGCATGGCCGGCTGCCACTGTGCGCCTCAGAGGAACTCGTGACCGGGCAGAGGAGATGCGCCGCGCCGTGTTGAACCCACACTTGACCGGCTGTGCGCAGCTCTTCCCCAGCCAGGCAGGGGAGGCGCACCGCGGCCGGCGCGGTCTGTGCGAAGCCGTGACCGAATAAGAAGTCAGCGCCCGTGCAGGGAATCTTGCTGGGGTAATCGAGAGTATGGGAAAGAAGGCCACGCTGCAAGTTCGGGAGGAGGCGCCGGTCGGGCGCGAGCCGCTGGCCATTGCCGGCGGAGTCACAGCCCGCGCCGTCATCATCGCCTTCATCGTCATCGTGCTCTTCGCGCCGGCCGGCTACTACGGCGAACTAGTCTATGGTTCCACCTACATGTTCGCCGCCGGCGTCCCCTCTATGGGTTCGCTGGTCGTGCTCTTCCTGCTGACCGCGATCAACGGCCTGGTGAACCGGTCCGGCCGCAAGGGCTTCAGCCGCGCCGAGGTCCTCACCACCTACGCCATCGTCCTCGTCGGCGGACCGCTCATGACCCACGGCATCCTCGCCTGGATGATCGGGCACAACCTCGCCCCGCGCTTTGTCGCCCGCGCCATCACCGCCTGGCAGACCAGCTTTCTGCTCTACACCCCCGATTGGTTCGTCCCGGTGGACGCCGACGCGGTCGAGGCCTATTACCAGGGCCAGTGGCATGTGCCCTGGGCACTGTGGCTGAGCCCCCTCGCCCATTGGACCTCCTTCATGGCGGCCCTCTTCGTCTCCACCCTCTGCCTCGTGCTGCTCTTCCGCAACCAGTGGATCACCAATGAGCGGCTCTCCTTCCCGGTCGCGCAGATTCCCCTGGAGTTCGTGCGCGAAGAAGAGACCGGCAAGGGCGGCGCGCGTCTTCCCATCGGCGCGATGTTCTGGATCGGCTTCTTCGTGATCTTCACCATCGAGGTCGTGAACGTTCTCTCCGGCCTCTTCCCCTCCGTCCCCGGCATCCCCCTCACCGGCAAAGTGCTGATGCAATGGGCGAAGGTCGGCCCCATGGCGGGCTTGGGGGAGATTGACCTGTGGCTCGATCCGGTCACCATCGGCATCTCCTACCTGATCCCGAAGAAGCTCTCCTTCTCCTGCTGGTTCGTCTATATCCTCCGCGTGGTCGAGCCCGTAGGGGCGATCGGCGCC
>CAZUGW010000297.1:0-4585 GCA_964620055.1 uncultured bacterium | reverse complement strand
TAAAGTGCTCCCAGTTCTCACCGTATTTCGGTGGAACCAGCATGAAGACGACCCCTTCGTCCTTGGCCGCGACGAACGAATCGTTCTGAAGGAACTGATCGAGCCGCTGCTCGATCTGCCTCGCCACCGCATACGAGGGCTGACGCAGCCGCAGCATCAGCGGTCGATCCATCTGGACGACCCCGCCGCCGAGCACAACACGCGGGCCTATCACTGGCACCTGGAGATCTTCCCGCGGTTCACCACCCTCGGGGGCTTCGAACTCGGCTCCGCCATCTACATCAACATCGCCGACCCGTCGGCTGCGGCGGTGTATCTGCGGGAGGCGGGGGTGGGGGTGGGGGTGAAGGCCGTCTGACCACATAGAGTATGTTGCCGCGACGTACCCGCGTCTATCCGTGTTGAATTCCTTCGGCACGGCAGTGCCGATGCCTTTCCCCGACTTGTCAGATCGCCTAGTCTCCTATCGCGTCTCCTCTCTCGTGTGGAACCGATCACGCGCGCAGGGAATCCGGCAGGACCCCCTCCCGCCCTGGTCGAACTGCCTCTCCACCCCACGCACCAGGAGCAGCAGGTTGGCGAGGTTGTATCGCACCGATTTCCACGTTCACACCTACCTCTCGGACTGCGGCTCGCCCGAGGCGACGCCGAAGGCCCTCCTCCGCGCCGCGCAGGAGGCCAAGCTGGAGGCGTTGGGTCTGTCGGATCATATCATCGTCCCGGCGGACAAGGCCAGGCCGGCGAAGCTGCGCGCGCAGGTCCCGAAACAGATCGGCGAGATGCGCGTCTACGTCGGCTGCGAGGCCGATGTCACTTCGCCCACCGACATCGCCATAGACGCGGAGTTTGCACGGACCCTCGACTACGTGATGGTGTCGGCGAGCCATCTCTACGAGCCGCGCACCAATCATCCCATCCGGGCGATGGACGTGCGCACCCAGTCCGCCTACCTCATTAGCACCATGAACCTCGCGGTGGACTGCGGCTTCGCCGATGTGATCGTGCATCCGTTCGTCGTGCCTGTCGGGTTATTCGATTTCCGCGAACTGGTGGCGGCGGCCGATCCCGACGCCGTCTCTCGCCTCGGCGAGAAGGCGGCGCACGCCGGCGTCGCCATCGAGTTCAACCCGCGCGTGCTGCCGCGCTGGCCCGACGCGGCACAGTGGCTCTTCGGCCGCTTCCTCGATACCGGGGTGAAGCTCGCCATCAACAGCGACTGCCACCACCCCCACGGCGTCGGATGCCGCGGACAGGAGTACGCCAGCGAGGAGGACATGCGCGCCGTCGGCGTGACCGATGACGTGGTGTGGCGAATCGAGGACCGCGTGGGGGTGAAATGACACGGACACCGCAGAGGCGCGGAGAACGCAGAGTAGCGCAGAGGGATAGATGAATCACGGCTTTCTGATCTCCGCGCGTCTCTGCGCCCTTTGCGTCTTTGCGTTGAGATTGACGGTCGCATTGGCACTGGGAGTGATGACGATGGGATCTGCGTTTGCCGAAGGCCTCCACATTCCACTGACCGTCCGTGAGTGGCACGGCTTCGCGCGCACCAATGAGCCGGTGACGAGCGGAATCCCCCTCCTCCCCAGTTCAGTGAAGGACCTCTCCGGCCTGGCCATCAGCGATGCGGAGGGAAAGCGCCTTCCGGCGCAGTTCACTGCGCTCGCGAAGTGGCCGGACGGCAGCGTGCGCTGGCTGCTGTGCGATTTCCAGGCGACGGTGGAGGCGAAGGGGAGCGCCACGTACACGCTGTGCGAGGCGAGGGAAGCCGCGCCCGCGACGCCGCTGACACTCGAGGAAAGCGCGGGGGCGTATACGATCACCACCGGCCCGCTGATGTTCACGGTGAAGAAACAAGGTTTTGACCTGCTTCACGAGGTGTGGATAGACCGCGACGGTGACAGTAAGTTCGAGGCGAATGAGCTGATGGCCGACTCCAGTGCGAACACCGGGCTGGTCCTCCTCGGTCCTGGCGGAGAGGGGCGCTTCACCTCCGGCTATGGCCAGGTCACCGAGATCGCGGTCGAGTACCAGGGGCCGATGCGAATCGGCTTGCGGATTCGCGGCACACTCGCCGACGCGCAGGGCAAGCCGTTCGGCCTCACCTACACCGCGCGAATCGAGGCCTTCGCGAACCAGTCCTACGTGCGCCTGTCGGTCACCCTCGAGAACCCCAACGCGGGCGGGCGCTACCCCAACATGGACTCGAACTACTGGGGTCTTGGCGCGGAGGGCAACCTGCTCTTCCGCGAGTTCTCGCTGGTGCAGAAGTTGAACCTCGACGCCTACCCGTATGTGGACTTCGGCGACGAGGGGAAGATCGCGCTGGAGCGCCTCCCCCTGCTCGATCAGGCCCACGTCTATCAGGACTCCAGCGGCGGCGAGAACTGGTACCAGCGCAACCACATGAACCGCGACCTGCGCATTCCGCTGAAGTTCAAGGGCTACGAGGTCGTGCACGAGGGAACGCAGGCCGCCCGCGGCGACCGGTTCAACGGCTGGCTAGATCTCGCGGATATCACGTGGGGCTGTGCGGTCGGAATTCGCGATTTCTGGCAGAACTTCCCCTCCGCGTTGGAGGCGCGGCACGACGGCACCCTCTCCGTCGCGCTGTGGCCGCGGTTCTTCAGCGATGACCACGAGCTGATGGCGGGCGAGCAGAAGACGCGGGAGACCATCTGGTATTTCCGCGCCCACCCGCCCTACCCGCGCCAGGTGATGCAGGTCTGCTCGCATCCTCTCACGGCCTGGGCCCCGGCGGAACATTACTTAGCCGGCGGCGAGTTCGGCCGCGACGTCCCCTACGACGAGCAGCTCTTCTCCGGGTTCGAGCGCGCCTCCGCCGGCGCGATTCTCAACCCCGGTCACAACTTCGCCACGGACCGCGAGCGCATTGACGAGTATGGCTGGCGGAACTTCGGCGATGTGTGGGCGGCGAATGAGCGCGACCAGACCGGCGGACCGCGCCAGGGCGAGTTGATGGTGAACCACTTCAACCTCGAGTACGACGAGGGCTGGGGGATGCTGCTGCACGCGGTGCGGGACCTCGACACCCAGGCAGAGTTGGCGAATAGCTGGTGGGAGTACGGCCGGGCGGCGCTGCTGCACGAGGCCGACATTGACATCCACCATTCCACCGTCGAGGCCGGCGAGAACCCGGCCTGGGCCGGCGGCAAGCACACTCACACCGACCATGGCGTGGAGGCCGAGCGCTCCGGTCACGCGGCGCGGCCGCGGCCCCATGTCTATGGCACCCTCCGCTGGCCCTGGGGCCTGGGCGGCGGCCCGGAGTCGGGCCACTGGAACGACCGCGGCATTCTCACCGCCTACTACCTCACCGGGAGGCGCCGCTTCCTGGAGTGTGCGAACGAGATCGCGAAGGTCACGGCCTTCCGCATCGAGCAGGACGTGCATCCGCAGACCGACGTCGCCGACCGCGCCGCCGGGCATAGCATCCAGATTCTCACCGACCACTACCTGCTCACGTGGGACGAGCGCTACGCGCGGCTGATTGACAAGGCCATCGAGGCCGGGCACTTCGAGAAGTCCGAGTGGGCGAAGCAGTTGCCCGACACGCTGGCCGCGTGGCAGCTCGCGCTCTACTTGCGCCCCATCGGACGGTACATTGACTACTCCACCTTTGTCCACGGCCAGCCGCCGAAGCGCGCCCTCCAATCTCTGCTGGGCTACGCCCGCGCGATGGCCCACGCGGCGGAAAGCGGGAAGATGGCCGGGCGTTGGGACGCGCCGCGGGAGTGGTCGAGCGACGCGCTGATGATCGCCGCGCGCTACACTGACTCGGAGGAGGAGCGGAAGCGGTTCATCGCGCTGGCGGAGCAAGCCTTCGACAACGGGTGGAAGAACCTGATTGGCGACCGGCCGGGCTACTTCTACAACAACGCGAAGACTACCACCATGTCCTTCACCGGCGGCGGAGAGTGGAGGTACTACCGGACGCACCCGCAGGACTGGCTCAAGCCCATTCTGCCGAGATGACGCCTGGCCATAAACCAGGCCGCCGGGTTCCCCGTACCCCGGCGGCCTGTTACCACCCTGGAGGCCCCTCGCCGTCAAGGACGCGAAGAGGGTCCCACTCTGATTGAGTTGCCGGATATTGCCACATCCCCCACGGTCTTGTCCTGCCCCGCGCGGCAACTCTTGTTCAGAAATCGCCCCATTGCCTCCGGGATCTGGACAGGATCGTGAGTCGCTGACCACTTCGATCTCCTGGCAGGACCGACCCGCCGCCCGCCGAACTTGGTACGCTGATACGCCGTGTCGCCCTGCGGCTCTGGAGGTCGCCCATGGATTCGCGAGCCGCACAACTGGAGACCATCGCCCTGCTCGCCCAGCACGAGAACGCGCTGGCCGAGCTCTACTGGGCCTACGCCGCCCGTTTCCCGGGGCGGGAGCAGTTGTTCCGCACCCTGATCGCCGCGGAACACGCCCATGCCCGCGCCATCACGGAGTTCTCGGAGAAGGTGAAGACGGGCGCGGTGCGCATCAACCCGACGCGCTTCCGTCCCTCCGCTTTTCAGACCTCCCTGGGGGTCATCCGCGAGCAGATCCGCGTGACACCCGA
>CAZUGW010000296.1:0-4608 GCA_964620055.1 uncultured bacterium | reverse complement strand
GATCACGTCCGCGGAGGCGGAATGAGCGAACTCGGCGCACGTGCGGCTGCTCAGGGACACCGTCGCGCCTGACCCGGAGACCAGTTTGATCACCCACAGCGCGCCCTCCGCGGTGGCCTCCCCGCCCTCGACCAACTCGACGCCGGAGCGATGGTGGTGCAGGGAGACGATGGCGCCGTTCGCGAGCGTAGAGAATGAAACGCTGAAGGAGGGGCTGGTCAGCACCAGCCGGTCGGGCTCCTGGCGGAACGAGGAGTCGAAGAGTCGAGGAGTCGAAGAGTCGAAAGGAGACGATGCGCCTCTCTTGTCCCCCCTCCTCCCTCCTCCTTCCTCCCTATCCCTGTTCCCCATTCCCTATTCCCGATTCCCTGTTCCCGACTCCGCCACCCGCAACGCGCGGCGCACGAGCTGCGCGCGGGTCTCTCCGCCCTCGCGATACCGCGCGAGGAGCAGGTCCAAGATCCGCCGGACGCGTTCGTCGTCGGACGAACCGTACCAGACAATGCGGCCCGTGCCAACTGGAAAGCGGGCCACCAGCTTCACCTCCGCCAACTCGTCGAGCGCCTGCGCCACCATCGCCGGGGGACGGCTCACCCTTCCGGCGATCTCCTCCGGCGGCTGGGCCTGCCCGGGGTTCTCCTGCAGATAGACCAAGAGGTTCATCTTGGCCAGGCTGTCTATCGCGGTCCCCAAGAGCAGATCGAGTTCGTTGTCCAAGGGAGGATTACCGACCCATCTCGGCGAGAATCTCCGCCACCGCGCGCCGCGGATCCTCCGCCCGGGTCACCGGCCGGCCGATCACCAGATAATCCGCGCCGGCCTCCAGAGCCTGCGCCGGAGTGGCGATTCGGCTCTGATCTCCCCGCTCGGACCACACAGGCCTGATACCCGGCGTGACGGTCACAAAACCCGTTCCACAAATGCGCTTGATCTCTTGCACTTCAGGCACTGCACATACCACTCCGTCCAGCCCCGCCTCCTTCACCAGGGAGGCGAGTCGCAGGGCGGCGGCGGAGGCCGACTCGCGCAGCCCCAGTTCCTCCTGCACCTCCCGGTCGCCCAGACTGGTGACGATGGTTACCCCGATCACCAGCGGCGCGGGGAATCCCGCCTCCTGCGCGCCCCGGACCGCCGCATCATCGCCTTGCCGCCGAGGGCGTGGACGTTCAGTATGGAGAGTCCCAGCCGCCCCGCCGCCGCCGCCGCGCCCGCGACCGTGTTCGGGATGTCGTAGAGCTTGGCGTCGTAGAAAATCCCCGCTCCCAACTCCCTGATCTCCGTGATGGCGCGCGGCCCGGCGGAGTTGAACAACTCCAGCCCCACCTTGAGCAGGCCGACGTGCGGCGCGAGCTGCCGGGCCATCGCCAGCGCGGGCGCGAGGTCGGGGTAGTCGAGCGCGATGATGAGGCGGTCCTTCGGCTCCAGGGCGGAGCGAGCGGTCATGGCGGTCTCCCAGGAAGTAGTCACGTTTCGACGCCGAGCTGACTGAGGAAATGCGGGTCGGCGATACTCGCGTCTTGGCTCAGCGTGAGGATCAAACTGATGATGTGAGCGGTGAGCGAGTCCATGCTCTCGGTGAGCAGGGCGTCGGTGGCGGTGAGCAGACTCGGTCCCAGGTCGAGATGGCGGCGGCTCTTCTCCAGGAGCACTGATCCGCTTCCCAGGTGCACCCGGTACATCGCCCGCGTGCCCTCGACCAGCGCGTGCGCGTGGTCCTCGCTGATGTAGATCGTGGTGAGGCCCATGGCGCGCGCGAGGTAGCGTACCAGCGTGGCGCGCAGCCGCCGCGTCTCCTCGGAGGTGAAGCCCATCTCCCCAAAGGCCGCGCGCGAAACCGTCAGGTCGGCATCACGCAAGGTCTCGCTGAAGATGACGGGAGGGACCTGCGACAGCGGGATCGGTGCGTCGTCGCGCGCGAACCACTCCGGGCCGGAGGTGACGGGAAACTCGGGGGCCAGTTGCGCAAGCAGCTTCCCCGCCTCCTCGTCCGGCTGGGCCCACTGGAGATGAGCGCAGAATCCGCCGGGCCACTCCTTTCTCGCGTCGCCCTGCCGAGGCGAGTAGCCGCGCGTGCGAAGCAACGCGAAGGCCCGCCGCGCGTCCAGCGATCGGCCCGCGAACCGCTCGCAGCCCGCAGCCGCCCGCTCCCCCTCGCCCACCAGATAGATCTCTCGAAAGACCTGCTTGAAGGGCTGCGCGAGGCGCGCCTCCACGACCTGCTGCTGCCGGCTCTCCAGTTGGCCGTCGTGGTGCAAGGCCACCGGGTGGGCGATCCCGACGCGCTCCGCGCCGGTAATCTCCGCCGGGAGCTCGGCGTCGTGGAGCGGATCGGCGGGCGTCCACTGGAAAGGCTGCCCGTCCACCGTGAGCATCAGGCGCGACACTAACGAGCGTACCACCGGGTTGGCGAGCAGCACCGCGAAGTCCCGGCCCGGGTATTCGATGCCCTCCACCATGGCCTGCTCGAAGCGGCGGCGGAAGTAGCGGTAGCGCTTGGCCAGGTCATCGCGGGTCCGCCGAATCTCTGCATAGACCGGGTCGCGCCGCAGCGCGGCCGGGGCCGCCGCCACCGGCCGCGCCTGAGAGAAGATCTGCAGCTTCACCTCCCCGTCAATCACCGCCAGCCGCACGTGGAAACCCGACACGTCCCACCAGACGCGGCCAAGCGGCGCCGCCGACCCCTCCTCCGACCAGGCCGCGGCGAGGTCGACGCGCTTCTCCAGGCGCGCCAGGTCGGTTAGGCCCGACTGCTGCGCGAGCGCGGCGAGCGCGTCCTGGGCCGCCTGGCGGGCCGGCCCGCGGCGCTCGCGAGACAGGGCGAAGAGCAGCGGCGCCGTCTGCTCGGCCCGGTCCGGCCGCAGGGCCAGCGCCCGCATCGCCGTCGCCCTCCCCCTCTTCGCCTGCTCCCACACCAGGCCGAAGTTGTCGTCACCCAGCACCAACACGTAGAAGAAGTTCTCGATAGCGCGCTCTACCGCGGGGCCGAAGTGCTCGGCGTGGAAGGCCTGGCGGCGACCCGCCTCCGGCGCCTCGGGGAGGTAATCCAGCGGCGGCTCCATCGCGCACAGGGCGCCGATGGCGAGAGTGTAATCGCCGCCGTACGCGCCGACCCAGGGCCGCAGGAACTGGTCGGCCCAGGCGGGATCGAGGCGCGTCGCGGCGGTGGCGGTGGTGAGCCAGCGGATTACGGCCTCGTGCTCGTGACTCGCCCAGGCCGCGGCCACGGCCGGGCTGAGGTCCGGCCTTACCAGGGAGAGCAGGCACAGCGCAGGGCGGGAGAACGCCTGGAGCTTGCTCGCCAACTCGCGATCCTCGGCCGACACACCGCTGGTCCAGCGCAAGACGTGAAGCGGCCACCACGAGTCCGGGTTCCGCTCCGCCATCGCCAACGCGTCGAGGAGGTAATCCTCGCCCGGGAAATCCCTCACCCAGCCGCTGGCGCCGAAGGAGAGCGCGGCGTCGGGCTGCGTGGCGACTTCATAGACGACCTGGCGGTACCACTTTGAGAACACCGGGTGGTCCCAGAACCCGAGTCGCTCCAGCGCGGCGCGATATCCCCTCTCGTCGGTCGGCGCGTCGAGCGCGCGGCCCGCGGCGAGGGCGTCTCGGAACGCGCGGAATGACAACCAGTTCCCCTGCATGGCCCGCGCGAAGGCGAACCAGGCCGCGCGGGAACCGGCCAGCACGGGCGAATTGGCGCAGTGGTCCAACTCCGCCAGCCACGCCGCGCGCACGGCCGCGGTGTCGGTACCGCTCAGGGCCGTCAGCAGCCAGAAATGGGGCTCCCGCTCGTAGGAGGAGGCAAGTAGGGTGAGGAGCCGCTCCGGGCGTCGCAGCGGCCGACAGGCGAGCAGCGCGCAGGCGCGCTCCACGCCAGGAGCGATGCGGTGGACCGCGGCGCGGCCGATCGTCTCCGCGGCCCGCTCGACCCACCCGGGGAGCGCGCGATCCAACGCGTCGGCGGCGCGGTGCAATGCGCGCGCCGTCTTGCCCGGGTGAAGCAGGTCGGCGATCCAGGGAGGCAGCCCGGCGACGTCACGTTGTGGGAGAGAGGCTGGCCACACCCGGTCAACGTGCGAGAGCAACTCTCGCGCTCGGAGACGCTCCGAGCTCGCAGTTACGCGCGTCGTCGTTCGCGGTGGCCTCTCGCCCATCTGCCCGTCCCTGCCCTGGAAAGGGATTTCCACGACCCCGCGCGGGCTTCCTGGCACAGTATTCTTACATTTGCTCCGGCGCAGAGACGCCGATGGTGGACAGCACGAGGCGCAGCGCGGTGCGCGTCGCCGTCACCAGCGCGAGGCGGGCGGCGGTGAGTTCGGCGTCATCGCCGAGCACGCGGCAGTTGGTGTAGAACACGTGGAAGACCGCGGCCAGCTCGCGCGCGTAGCGCGTCATGCGGTGCGGCTCATAGCGCACCGCCGCCTGGAGAATCTCATCCGGCAGGTCGGCGAGCTTGCGCATCAGCGTCGCCTCGTCGGGGGCCTCCAGGCGGCCGAGGTTGACGGAGGCGATCTCCGGCACGGTCACGCCCCGCTCCTCGGCCTCGCGCAGGATGCTGCAGATCCGCGCGTGGGCATACTGCACGTAGTAGACCGGGTTCTCCTGCGC
>CAZUGW010000295.1:0-4617 GCA_964620055.1 uncultured bacterium | reverse complement strand
CGGCGGCCCCATCACCGTCTCAGCCGCCAACGAGGTGATCGTGTATCCGGACACCTGGGCGATCAACTGGTACACTCCCGGAGTGACGCTGCAGTCCGGCGCGCTCTCCGATCTGACCACGGACAACGACCAGTACATGGTGAAGCGGTGCGACACCAGCAACCAGCGCTACGGCGTGATGTACACCGCGGACACCATCTACACCCCGAGCCAGGTGAGCAGCATCACTCTCGAGTATCAGGGCAAGGTGAGCCGGAGCGACACTCCGAGCGCCTCCGGGAACGTCTTCTCACGCAAGGCGGACGGGACCTGGGAGTCCCGCGGGAACTGGGTGCCGGGGACGACCGACACCAACTGGAGCTGGAACACCACCGCGCCGGCGACGTATATGTCGAGCACCGGCGTGATCGGGTTCGAGCTGTGCTGCTGCCCGACGACCGGGAACACCAACAACTACGACGTCTCCTCGGACAAGATGCGGTTCCGCTTGCAGCTTGTCACCGTGAACCCGCCGGTGGCGAACTTCACCGGGACGCCCACCACGGGCACCGCGCCGCTGGCCGTCGCCTTCACCGACACCTCCACCAACTCCCCGACCTCCTGGTCATGGAACTTCGGAGACTCGGGCACGAGCACCGCGCAGAACCCGTCTCACACATACAGCGCGGCGGGCTCCTACACCGTCACCCTGACGGCGACCAACTCGGCCGGCTCGGACGGTGAGACGAAGACCGGGTACATCACGGTGAACCCGCAAGAGGTCTACGTCTACCCGTACGCCTACAATTGGCATTTGAACGGCGTGGGCACGCTCATTGCGGGCGGCCTGCCCGACGTGCAGACCAGCAACAACGGGTACATGCAGGTCCGCTGCAATGCAAGCAACTACAACTCGGGTCTGCGCTATGAGTTCGACACCACCTATACGCCGAGCCAGGTGAGCAAGATCACGGTGGAGTACGAGTTGCATTCCACCCGGTCGGACCAGCCCTGGTACCAGTTTGTGTTCTACAAGCAGGACGGCAGTGGGGGCAACACCCCGATTGGCGGCGGCCTGTGGACCACGACCGATCAGTCGTTTAGTTGGGAGACGACAGCGGTCTCGACTTACATGAGCAGCTCCGGGTATATGCACGTCACTATGTGCGGTTGCAACCAGAACAGCATCACGTACGATACCTACGTGGACGTAGCAAGGATCAAGCTGACGCTGAACTAAGAAGCAGCTTCGGAGGGCCCGCCCCTGCGGCGTAAGCCGACGGGGCGGGTTTTCCATGGCCGGGGGGAGGTTGTCAGTTCTTACAAGAACCGCGTCAGCCTGTCCAATGTCTCGGGCGGCGCACCTATGTAGGATGAGGAAGTCTCCGGGCGGCGAAGGGGGCGCCGGAGGAGGTTGCGGCAGAGGGGAGGTGAGATCCGTAGCAGGGGCGGAGCGCTCCTGTCGCGATGTGAAATACTTGTTGGGCGAAGGGAATCTACGGATGAGGGAGTTGCGAAGTAGGACACGACGGTTCCTCCTGCGCGCGCTGCTGATGGCGGCTGTGCTTTCATTGGCCGCCGGCAGCGCGTGGAGCTACTGGCCCACCCCGGCGCCGACGCCGCCGGCGAAGGGGGCGAAGATCGCAGACTCGACCTGGGGCAACCTGGTGATGCGGGTCACGGACTCGGCGGACGGCAGCAACATGGGCACCTCCTACTCCTACTGGCCGACGTTCAGCCGGTACAACGGACACATCGCCTTCTTCAACCTGGACAATGGATTCGCGTATATCCAGGACTTCGACCCGGTGAACTTCCTGTTGGTGGGGAGCAAGCGGACGATGTTCGCGAGCAATCCACCGGGGGGAGGCGCGGTGGAGTGGGACGATGTGATCTGGAGCGGACTGGACGACAACTACATCTTCGGCCACGAGGGCACGAAGATCTGGAAGTACAACATCAACACGCAAGCGTGGACGTTGGTGAAGGACTTGGCTGGGAGGTTCATTTCCGGGACGGCTAACCTCCGGCAGATGAGCAAGACGCCGAACGACGATGCGTTCGCGTTCACGCTGCAGAACTCGTCCTACGCCACCATCGGCTGGGGGGCCTACAAGGTGAGCACGGACGAGGTGCTGCTCAACGTCTCGGGCTCAGGCATGGATGAAGTGCAGATTGACAAGACCGGGCGGTACCTGATTGCGAAGATGGTGAACGACACGCAGATCATGTACGACATGCAGCTCGGCACGAACACCACGGTCACGAACGCCCCACCAGACTGTGGCACGGGACACTCGGACAACGGTACGGGCACCGTGCTCGGCTACAACAACTACAACAATACGTACAACTTCCGAAGCTACGCCACGCCGCACTCCTGGAGCCTGGTATACGACTGGGGCAGCAACTGGGCGCACGGCGAGCATATCTCGTTCCTGGCCGATGACGAGAATTGGACAGAAGTGGAGACCTTCGAGGGAGGCACGCCGCCGAACAACTACCTGCGATCCGAGGTCTTCCTGATCCGGGTCAACGGCACCGGCGAAGTGCGGCACCTCTGCCACCACTACTGCGAGCCGACCGGCTACTACGCGCAGCCCCGGGCGAACATCAGCCGCGACGGCAAGTACGTCGCCTTTACCAGCAACTGGGGGAACTCGGGCCGGCTGGACATGTGGATCGTGCAGGTTCCGCCCTATGGCGGCGGCAGTCCGCCGGTGGCGAATTTCTCCGGCACCCCTACCACGGGCAACGCGCCGCTCGCGGTCGCGTTCAGCGATCTTTCCACCAACACCCCGACCTCCTGGTCGTGGAACTTCGGGGACAGCACGACTTCGACTGCGCAAAACCCCAGCCACACCTATAGCAGCAATGGGAACTACACGGTGGCGCTGACGGCGACGAACGCGGCGGGATCGAACACCAACACCAAGACGAATTACATCACCGTGCAGAGCACGAGCCAGGTGGACGTCTACCCCAACGCCTGGACGACGCAGCCGTATACGGCGGTCTCCGTCATCTCCGGCAGTCTCACCGACGTACAGAGCGACAACGGCGTGTACATGGTGGTGCGCAACGACACCAGCAACCACGAGTACAGCATGATGTACACCGCGAACTCGGGATACACGCCGAGCCAGGTCACGCAGATCACGATTGACTACCAGGCGAAGGGGAGCCGGAGCGACACGCCAAGTTCCTCCGGGAACGTGTTCGTGCGCAAGGCGGATGGGACCTGGGAGGCGCTGACGACCTGGGTTCCCGGCACCACCGACACCACGTATACGTGGAGCACCACGAACGTGGCGAACTACATGTCGGCTACGGGCGTGGTCGGGTTCGAGTTGTGCGCCTGCCCGACGGCCGGCAACACGAACAACTACGACATTTCCACCGATCTGCTGCGGTTCCGACTGCAGGTGCTGGGCGGGACGCCGCCGACGGCGAACTTCAGCGGCACGCCACTCTCCGGGGCGGCGCCGCTGGCGGTGGCGTTCACCGATAGCTCCACGGGAGCTCCGACCTCCTGGTCGTGGACCTTCGGGGACAGCGGAACCAGCACCGCGCAAAACCCGAGCCACACCTACAACAGCGCGGGGACGTACACCGTCGCGCTGACCGCGACCAACGCGAGCGGCTCGAACACCAATACGAAGAGCAACTACATCACGGTGGACGTGCCGGCGCCGGTGGCGAACTTCACGGGCAATCCGACCTCGGGAACGGCGCCGCTGACGGTGGCTTTCACCGACAGTTCGACGAATGTGCCGACCGCGTGGTCGTGGACGTTCGGGGATAGCGGGACCTCCGCCGCCCAGAACCCGAGCCACGTGTACAACAGCGCGGGGACGTACACCGTCGCCCTGACCGCCAGCAATGCGGGCGGCGCGAACACCAACACCAAGACGAACTACATCACGGCCACCGTGCCCGCGCCGGTGGCGAACTTCACCGGCACGCCGACGAGTGGGATCAAGCCACTGACCGTGGCCTTCACGGACACGTCAACCAACACCCCTACTTCCTGGTCGTGGACCTTCGGCGACACCAACACGAGCACCGCGCAGAACCCGAGCCACACCTACAGCAACGCGGGCACGTACACCGTCGCCCTGACGGCGACCAACGCCGGTGGCAGCAACACCAACACCAAGACGAACTACATCACCGCGAGCAACCCAGCCCCGGTGGCGAACTTCTCCGGTACGCCGATCAACGGGCAGGCGCCGCTGGCGGTGGCTTTCACGGACAGTTCCACCAACACCCCGACTTCCTGGTCGTGGACGTTCGGCGACACCGGGACCTCCACCGCGCAGAACCCGAGCCACACCTACGCGGCTGCGGGTGACTACACGGTGGCCCTCACCGCTACCAACGTCAGCGGCTCGAACACCAAGACCGTGACCAATTACATCACGGTGTCCGCCGCGGGCGAAGTGATCGTCTACCCGGACACGTACGCGATCAACTCCTACACCCCTGGAGTCACCGTGCAGTCGGGTGGCGTTTCCGATCTGACGACTGACAACGGCGGGTACATGGTGACGCGCTGCGACACCAGCACCCATCGGCACGGCGTGATGTACACCATAGACACCGTCTACACTCCCAGCCAGATAAGCAAGATCACCT
>CAZUGW010000294.1:0-4630 GCA_964620055.1 uncultured bacterium | reverse complement strand
GAAGGGGCGAGATTATCATGTCTCACGCGGCGGGACCCGGCGCAGGCGAGGCGAGGGCCTCGCACTTTGTTGTGATCGTGATTGCGATCACAAAGGTATTCGGCGCAATCACGAGAAATACGATATGTTTGATAGAGATCGAGGGCCAATTCGCGCGCTCGCCGGATTGGGGGGCCTGGCCTTCGTGCTGGGCGTCCTGACGGTTTCGGGCTGGCTGCTGGGCCAGTATCTCGACCGCAAGCTGGGGACAAGCCCCTGGCTGAGTCTGTTGGGAAGCCTGTTGGGAATGGCCGCGGGGTTCTTTGAGGTGATCACGATTGTGAAAAGAGCCGAGCGCGAGGACGCGGGAGGGGAGGGCAAGTGAGCGCGCCCCAGACCGCGATGGATCGCCTCCCCGCCGGGCTGATCGGCCGGATGGGCGCGTGGGGTTTCGTGGTCCTCGTGCTCGCCACGCTGGTTGCGAGTCTCGTGGAGCGGAAGCTGGCCGTGGGCGTCGCCATCGGCGGCGCGGTCACGCTCGCGATGTTCGGCTTGCATCGGGCGCTGGCGCCGGCGATGCTGGCCTCCCCGCGGCGGCGGTGGCTGCGAGTCATATTCTGGGCCATCTGGGCGGTGAAGTGGCCGCTCGTCGGGGCCTTGCTGTACCTCATCTTCAAGCACGGAATCGCCTCTCCAATCGGGGTCGCGTTGGGAGTCGGGATCCTACCGGCGATCGCCACCGTCCTCGCGCTGCGTGCGCTCCTGGCGGATATCTGGCGAGGAGCGCGCGCGCTATGAAGCGTCGCTGGTCAGCAGGCCTCGCCACCCTGGCGCTCTCCCTGCTCGCCCTGAGCCCGGCCCTGGCCGCGGAGGGGGAGAGCGGCGAGCATGTCGGCACCTGGCTGAACTGGCTGTTCAAGGTCAAGGTTGGCGGCCACCCCGTGGTCAGCAACCCGGCCGAACTGGCCTTCGCCTGGGCCGTGGTGCTGGTGCTCGGGCTGATGGTGGCGGCGATCCTCGGAAGTCGGCGGTTCTCGGTGCGGCCCAGCTCCTTCCAGACACTGCTGGAGACCGCGTTGGGGGCCTTGCAGAGCGTGATCGAGGGAGTGATGGGGCCAAGGGGCAAGGACTTCCTCCCCTTCATCGGGTCCATCTTCATCTACGTGTTTCTGATGAACCTGATGGGGGTCATCCCTGGCTTCCTCTCGCCCACCTCGAACCTCAGCATCACCGCGGCGATGGCCGCCTCCATCTTCGTCGTGGTGCAGTTCTACGGTTTCAAGGAGCGCGGTCCTGGCTACCTGAAGCATTTCCTCGAAGGCCTCCCGCCCGCGCCCAGTTTCAGGACGACCTCGTTCCCGTGGTACGTCGTTCAGATGCTCCTGCTGGCGCTGATGGGAGCTTTCATCTTCGCCGTCCACCTGATCGGCGAATTCGTGCGGCCGGTCAGCCTCTCGCTGCGTCTCTTCGGGAACATCGCGGGCGAGGAGACGGTGGTCTTGACCCTGGTGACGCTGGTGGCGGCGACGCGATTGTTCTGGATCCCGGTGCAGTTGCCGAACCTGGCGCTGGGCCTGCTCACGGCCTTCGTGCAGGCCCTGGTGATGTCGCTCTTGGCGGCGGTCTATCTGTCGGGCGTGGTGCACCACGCGCCGGAGGCGGGGCACGCCGCGCACGGCTAGGCAAGAGAAAGGGAAAAGGCAAAAGTAAAAAGGAAAAAACCACGAGATAAGCGGCCGGAAATCTGCCTGTACGGCGATAGAAAGCTGTTTTGCCTTTTTACTTTTTACTTCATTTCGAAGGGAGAGAGATATGCTGTACCTGTTCGGTCTGGCGTTGGGTGTCGGTTTCGGAGTCTCGGTCGCCGCGTTCGGATGCGGTCTGGCCCAGGGCCGCGCGGTGGCGGCGGCGCTGGAGGGAGCGGCGCGACAGCCGGAGGCCGCGGGTCGCCTGACGACGCTGATGATCCTGGGGCTGGCCTTCATCGAGTCGTTGACCATTTACGCCCTGATCTTCGGCTTCTTGCTCTCGTCGCGGCTGCCCGAGACCGAGAAGGTGCTGAGTCTGCTCACCGGTCGCTGAGCGAGCCCCAGCAGAAGGAACTGGAAGGGTCCATGGCACAGGCACTGGCCGCATTAGGCTTCAATTCGCGGGTGTTCTTGCTGAACATCATCGCGTTCGTCCTCCTGTTCCTGGTGCTCCGGCGGTATCTGTTCCGCCCGCTCAGCACGATGATGAACCTCCGCGCGCAGGAGATCGCCGAGGGCCTCGACGCGGCGAAGCAGAGCAAGGAGGCCCTGGCGAAAGTCGGCGAAGAGCGCGAGCGCGTGCTCGCGGAGGCGCGCGACGAGGGCCGGGAGCGGGTGCGCCAGGCCGTGAAAGAGGCCGACGAGACGCGCGAGCGCCTTCTCGCGGAAGCGCGCGAGGAGGCGAACCGGATTCGCGAGCGCGGCCGCGAGGCCGTGGAACTGGAGCGCGAGCAGGCGCTGCTGGAGGTCCGCCGCACCGTCGTGGACCTGGCGTTGCTGGCGGCGAGCCGCGCGGTGCTCCAGCGCATGGACGAGAGGGCCCACCGCCAGGCGGTGGAGGAGTTCATCGCCACCCTGGAGCGCACGCCGTGAGCGACCGCCGCGCGGCCGCCCGATACGCGGAGGCCCTGCTGGGCGTGGCGGAGGAACGCCGCGCCGTGGACGCGGTCCGGCAGGAACTGGACGATCTGGTGGCCCTGGCGCAAGCGAGCCCGGACCTGCAGCAGTTGCTGGAGCGCCCCGACCTGCCGGCTGAACGGAAACTGGACGCCCTCTCCGCCGTCCTCGGCGGGAGGTTCTCCGAGGCCGTCCTCAATATGCTCGAGGTCCTCCTCCGGCACGGTCGAGGGGAGGACCTGGGCGCGGTGGAGGAGACCTACGACGCGCTTGCGGATGAGGCCCAGGGGATCGTGCGGGCGGAGGCGCGCAGCGTTTTCCCCCTCACGCGGGAGGAGCGAGCGCGCCTGGTCGCCGCCCTCAGTCGGATGACGGGCAAGCAGGTGGTGATGGTGGAGCGCATTGACCCGGCGGTGTTGGCCGGGGTGAGCGTGCAGGTCGGAGATCGGTTGGTGGACGGAAGCGCGGCCGGGCGATTGGCCCGGATGCGCGAGCAGTTGATCGGTTCACGAGGATAGCAAGGTGAGAATCAGCCCTGACGAAGTCAGCGCGGTGATCCGCGAGCAAATCGAGAAGTTCGGCTCCGAGGCCGAGATGACCGGCGTGGGCCGGGTGCTCCAGATCGGGGACGGGGTGGCGCGCGTCTACGGCCTTCGGGAGGCGATGATGGGGGAGATGATCGAGTTCCCCGGCGGCGTCTTCGGCCTCGCCCACAACCTGGAGGAGGACAACGTCGGGTGCATCCTGCTCGGCGACTACGCCGGGATCAAAGAGGGCGACATCGCCAAGACCACCGGCCGCATCATGCAGGTCCCGGTGGGGACGGCCCTGCTGGGCCGCGTGGTGAACGCGCTCGGCGAACCGATTGACGGCAAGGGCGCGATCCCGGCGCGCGAAGTGCGGCCCGTCGAGACCCGCGCCCCTGGCGTGATCGAGCGCCAGCCGGTGAAGGAGCCGCTCCAAACCGGGCTCAAAGTGATTGACGCCATCACCCCCATCGGCCGCGGGCAGCGCGAGCTGATCATCGGCGACCGCCAGACCGGAAAGACGGCGATTGCCATTGACGCAATCATCAACCAGAAGGGCCTGAACGTGCTCTGCATCTACGTGGCGGTCGGGCAGAAGGTCTCCACCGTGGCCCGCGTCGCCGCGGTGCTGGAGCAACATGGGGCGATGGAGTACACCATCATCGTCTCCGCCGGTGCCAGCGACCCGGCCCCGCAGCAGTACATCGCCCCTTACGCCGGGTGTGCCATGGGCGAGTACTTCCGCGATGAGGGCAAGCACGCCCTGGTGATCTACGACGACCTCACCAAGCACGCCCAGGCCTATCGCCAGATCTCCCTCCTCCTCCGCCGCCCGCCGGGGCGCGAGGCCTATCCCGGCGACATCTTCTATCTGCACGCGCACCTCTTGGAGCGCGCGGCCAAGGTCAGCGATCCCCTGGGCGGCGGCTCCCTCACCGCGCTCCCCATCGTGGAGACGCAGGAGGGCGACTACTCCGCCTACATCCCAACGAATATCATCTCCATCACGGACGGCCAGATCTTCCTCGAGAACGATCTGTTCTTCTCCGGCTTCCGGCCCGCGATGAACGTGGGCATCTCCGTCTCTCGCGTCGGCGGCGCGGCCCAGACCCAGGCGATGCGCAAGGTCTCGGGAATGCTCCGCCTGGACCTGGCCTACTACACGGAACTGCAGGCCTTCGCGCAGTTTGCCACGGAGTTGGACAAGACGACGCGGGCGCAGCTCGCCCGCGGCGAGCGGATGATGGAGCTGCTCAAGCAGCCGCAGTACCAGCCGCTCTCCATGGCCGAGCAAGTGGTGGTGCTCTACGCCGGCACGCAGGGCTACGCGGACGAGTTGCCGGTGGACCGCGTCGCGCCCTTCGGCCGCGACCTGCTGACCTTCGTGCGCGAGTCGCACCCGAGTGTCATGGAGAGCCTGCGCAGCACCGGGAAGCTCGAGGAGGCGACCGAGCAGGACCTGAAGCAGGCGATCACCGA
>CAZUGW010000293.1:0-4634 GCA_964620055.1 uncultured bacterium | reverse complement strand
GTCGCGCGCCGGTAGGGCCGCCCGATGGCCCGCCCGCCTGCGTCACCGCGACCGCCGATTCGTTGGTCGTGCGGCTGCTCCGTGACCATCAGCCCGCGCCGTGGCATCGGCCCAGGCAAGATCACATGGGTCTCGACCTGCGATCCTGACGGCCCGTGCGACCAAGCCTTGATCGGGGCCGATGAGCTTGCCCAGCGAGGCTACGTGGCCGAGCAACCACCCGACGCGGCGGAGGAGCCCGAACTGGGCGGCCTGCCGCCCCGCGCGCTCTCCCTCCAGGGCCTCCAATGGGGCAAGCGTCACGGGATCGGCCAAGAACCTGCGCCGGATACCGTGGCCCCGCAGCGCGCGCCCCGCCGGACGAAGCCCACGCCGGAGCCGCCGTCGGAGCGCCGGTGCTCTGAATGTGGACAGTCCTTCACGCCAATGCAACGGTGGCAACAAACCTGCGGGCCGACCTGCTCCGCCAGCTACCACCGCCGCCGCGCGCGGGAGAGGTACCAGGCCGCCCGCGATGCCTGAGCTTGCCGACCGGACGCGCGTCTGCAGGTGGTGCCGCCGCACCTGGGTGATCGAAGCTTACCCCGCCGATCCCACCGGCCCAGACGGGCGGTCAGAACGATGCGCCGCCTGCTGGCTCAAGAAGCGTCATCCCCGCAATCACACCCTCGCTCCCCGTGACCGCCGACCGGCCTGCCCGTAGCCGCCAACCTCGCCCACAGCGCCCGCGTGTGCCCGCGCACGGGCCGATTCTGGCCCGATCTGGGCATCCAGGCGCTAACGGCTACGACCCCGCGTGTGCGGGGCCGCGCCGGATCGGGGCGATGTTGGGGTCTAGCTCTTGGCTGGATGCGCCTCGATCAGGTGGGCGCTGGCGTCAGCGGTGTTGGCGAAGACCTCGGTGCATTCCTTCTCGCCGCATTTGATTGCGGATCGTGTCCTGACCGTTCCCGCTTCACCGTTACCGGCCTTCGGCTTCCGTGGCGGCAGCTTGGCCGCTTTGCCCGCGTGCTTCTTGCTGGCCGCCTTCGGTCGCTTCGGTGCGGGCGTGGCCGCCTGCGCGTAGCTGACCCGACCGAGTAGCGGCTGGGTCTCGCCCTCGCGCCTCCAGCAGATTCCGCCACGGGAAGCATGGCCCGAAATCTTCTCCGCCGCCGAGGACAGCGACTTGAAGAACTGCTTGCCGACGCGCAGGACGAACTCGCCCTCGCCGGTCTTCTCGACCACCGCCTTGTGGACGGTGCCCTTGTAGGGATACTCCAGCCGGACGCCCGCGCCAAGCTCCTGCGGCGAAGGCGTCTTGCCAGTAGCGGACGTCCTGCCGCCTTCCTTCTCCTCCTTGGTGGTCTTGCCCTTGCTCGCCATGTGGTGCCTCCTTCGGTGGGCCTGCCGCCCTCGGCGGGCGGCCTCCGGCTTAGCTTCATGAACGGCAGGATGCCTCCAATCTGGACGGCTTGGCCAGGAGAACCTTGGGCCAATCTGTGACGTGGACGTGAGGCGGCCCCTGGCGGGCGGGCCAGGGGCCGGAGCGGGAGGGCCGTAGGCGGCTAGGCTACCCGCCGCCGGTCAAGACCCAGGACATGGACGCCTCCGGCGTAGACCTGGGTCTGAGCAGCAGGCGTCCGCTGGGGTGAGGAGGCGGCCACGATCACCGGCATCGCTTCCGGCGTCGGCACGACCGCCACGACGGTGCCGTTGTCCACCACGACCTCCCGCACGAGCAGGCGGAGCAGCGCGGCGCGCGCCGCCGGTGCCCAGGCCGCCCAGCGGTCTACCAGGCCCTCCAGCGAGTCCAGGATCGCCTCCGTGCGGGGTGGCAGCGCGCTGATGTTGGATGTGGGCAGGGCCGCCAGGTCTGCCGTGATCTGGTCACGCTTGGCCAGCCACTTGACGCGGTCGCCGTCTAGCGCGTAGATCTCGTCCCGACGCTGTAGCTCGGCCTCCAGCTTGGCACGCTTCTTCGTGGCGTCGGCTGGCTGGGCGGAGCGTAGGGTGGCCACCACCTGGGTGCGCGTCTTGGCGTCGAGGGAGAACCGGCGGATGACCGCCTCCTCGACAGCAGCTTCTAGCTCTGCGGCTGGGGCGACGCGGACGGTGCCGGAGCAGCCCAAGTCCTTTGGGCCGTGGCAGTAGTAGCGCGCGACCCACTTGGTCTTGGCACGGTTGGCTGGATCGGTGCGGCCCCTCCAACCCGCGCCATCTGCGGCGCACCGGAGCAGCCCGCCCAGGACGTACACGCGAGTCCGCCGGTTGCGGCTCGCTCCTCGGCGTCGGCGCGCGAGTTGGTTCTGCACCGCCTGCCAGGTCTCGGCGTCGATCAGCGGCTCGATGTCCGCCTCGACTTCCTCCCCACCGACGAGCATGCGCCCGCAGTAGATCGGGCTGGCCAGCATCCGCATCACGCCCGACACGGACAGAGGATCGCCCCGCACGGTGCGAACGCCAGCATCGGCAAGCCGCCGCGCGACATCGCTGGTGCTGACCGCGCCGGTGGCGTAGGCGACGAAGCCAGCGCGGACGTGTGGTGCGTCGTCGCTGGCGATCAGGCGACCGCCGTCTGGGTTGGGCACCGGCTTCCCCGCAGGGCCAGGGAGCTTCATTGGCAGCCGCCGGTATCCCACCGGCAGCGCGCCGATGTGGTGGCCCTGCCTCTGCTTCTCGCGCAGGCCCGCCTTCGTCCACTCGCCGATCAGATCGGACTGGTACTGGTCGAATCCTTCTTGGATGCCCTCCATCATCGCGCCGGTGGCAGTGTTGGGATCGAGGCCAAGCACGTTCAGCGCGATGACTCTGATCCCGCGCTCCCGCAGCGCCTTCTTGTATTCGCCTGCGAGCAGGCGGTTGCGGAAGAACCGTGACGAGTGGAACATCAGGACGGCGTCGAAGGCACCGACCTCGGCAGCGGCCACCAGCTCGTGCAGGCCGCCGCGTTTGTCCTTCCGGCCCGTCCCACATTCCGACCAGACCTGGGCGTCGGCGATGGTCATGCCCTCCTTGGCAGCGTACTCGCGTAGCGCGCGTTCCTGCGCGTCGGGCGACCAGTTCTCCCCCTGGCGTTCGGTCGATTCGCGGATGTAAAGTGCGGCTCTCATTGGTCAGCCTCCTTCAGCTACAACAACGGCTGACCGTGACGAATCTGGAATCCGGCGGGAGGCGGGAGGAGCGAGGCACGCCCCGATCTGGGCGCAGGAGGGGTGGCGTAGGTCGCACTCGACCAGGCGGGCCAGCAGGGTGGCCAGCGGGGAAGGAGCCTGTGGCGCGGGCGACATCGGGCCGGTTCACCTCCAAGCTCAACATACGGAGGTCGGCCCGATTCTTGGCCTGGTTCATCGGTCGCCTCGGCCTCGCCTCGGCCACGTGAAGATCGCCCCGATCCAGGGCAGCAGCCGTGGCCCACGCAGGCGCGGGCCGGACGGCCCCACAGCCGCCACACGTGGCCCGCGTCGGCCCCAGCCCGCGTAGAGGCGGGGAACGAGGCGAGGCCGCCGGACGTAGGGCCCGATGCGGGGCGAGAGTCGGAGGCCCCTCATCGGGCGGCCCTTCCGAGGTTCCGCGCTAGGTGCTCGTCAAGTTGGCGGGCCAGGGCGTGGGCGTCCTGATCGAGGTAGTGGCTGTAGGTAGCCTCTAGCTGCCGGAGGTTCCTCCAGCCCATCGCCTTGGCCACGGCCCAGGTGTTGCCGCCGGAGGCCCGCAGCATCAGCGTCGTCGCCTGATGGCGCAGATCGTGCGTCCGCAGATCGGCTCGACCGAGGCGCGCCAGGTAGCCCTTGACCACGGTGCGGACGGTGCGGACGTCCAGGTGGTCGCGCCCTCCGCGCCCTGGCCAGAGCCAGAACGTAAGGTCGGCCTGGGCCAGGTAGTCCAGCACGGGCTTGGCGAACCGGCCCGCCAGGACAACCGCTCGCTTCGAACCATCGCGTCGCTTGAGCGTGCGGAACCTGAGCACGACCGTCCCGCGCGGGCCGCGTTCAACATCCTGGACGCGCAGGGCCGTCGCCTCCCCGATCCGCAGGCCGCCGCCCGCGAGGATCGCCAGGAGACCGGCGTCGCGGCGACCGTGGTGCGTCCGGCGGTCGGGCAGGCGTAGGAGCGCCCGCACCTGCGCGTCGGCCAGCAGCGGTGCGTCGGTGCGCGTTGGGGTCTGAATCTTGGTCTGGATCATCGGGTCACCTCCAGTTCATAACAACGGCAAAGGGCGCGACTTCCGCACACCCCTGCCGTGGCGGGGTCAGGCTCAGGCCACCCTCCCTAGGGCGTCGCGCAGCCGCGACAGCGCCCGCTTGTGCAGACCGCAGACGCGGGACTCGCTGATCCCCAGCATCGCCCCGACCGCCTTGAACGGCAGGCCTTGCCGGTAGTGCAGTTCGATGATCGCACCGTCGCGCCACGGCAGGGTGGCCATCGCTCGCGTAAGCTCCGCGACGTCTTCGCGGTGACGGACGGCCTCGTCAGGGCGCGGGCCATCGTCCGGTGGCTCCGCCCAGTTGCCCAGCGCCTCCCACGGCACCTTGGAGGCATCGGCGTCCTGTTCCGCCCGCGCGACCGCCTCGGCGGTCAGGCCGAGCGCGTCGGCTATCTCCTGGCGGGTGGGCCAGACGCCGTGCTCCGACGCCAGTTGCCAGGCGGCCTGATCG
>CAZUGW010000292.1:3821-4635 GCA_964620055.1 uncultured bacterium | reverse complement strand
TCCCTCCGGTCGCTCCTCAGGATTGTCATGATCCCTCGCATAACTCGCACCCGAGCTTCGCTCGGGGTTGCGAGTCCCCCTCACTGCGCTCGGGGCTTCGGCGGGATGACAACTTTATGCTAGATTGCTAATCCACCGGAGGGAAGCGACTAGCTTTGCCCCCCCCACTCCCCAAACACCTCCATCACCCGCGCCGCCACGCCCTCCGCATTCCCCTGCGGGACGGCGAAGTACATGCTGATCGCCTCGCCGCGGGGGTGGGTGAAGCTGAGGCGGAGGCAGTCGTCGGTCATCCCCTCGGGCGCGGTTGGGACGTGCTCCCAGGTGTCCGCGGCGACCGCGGTGAAGTGGTGGAACGGGATCTCCACCACCGCCCAGCGGATGCGGATCGCGATTCCCCGCGCACCGAGGTAGAGCAGACAGAAGGTGGGGCCGGGGACCATGACCTCGGGATGGCCGCCGACATAGGCGGCGTAGAGCCGCTCCCGCCGTCCGCCCAAGGCGGACTTGGACCGCGCCCAGATCAGCCCGCCCGTCAGGAACCATAGGCCCAACCCGCACAGGACGAGCAGGCCCACTCCGATATCCCAGGTCATGGCGTTCTCCTCCACCGAGGCTCGGAGAAGGATTCCACAGGGGAAGGCAAAAGTAGAAAGGCAAAGGCAGTTGCGCTGAGTTGCCAAGATCCTTCGCTTCGCTCAGGATGACAATGGGGGAGGCGAGGAGTCGAAGAGTCGAAGAGTCGAGGAGTCGAAGAGGCGAACGGCCAGCCGCACACTCGGTGGGCAGATCAACGGAATGAGGTCACAGAAAG
>CAZUGW010000292.1:0-3811 GCA_964620055.1 uncultured bacterium | reverse complement strand
AGAAAGCATGAGGAAGAGCGCGAGGAAAGAGAGACTGGGGATCTTGGTCGGCGGGGGGCCGGCGCCAGGGATCAATGGCGTGATCGGCGCGGCCACTATCGAGGCCATCAACCAGGGGCTGGAGGTGGTCGGGATCCTCGACGGGTTCAAGTGGCTCTCCCGCGGGGACACGTCGCACACCCTGCCCCTCACCATTCACGAGGTCAGCGAGACCCGCTTCCGGGGCGGCTCGATGTTGCACACGTCGCGGGAGAACCCGACGAAAGACCCCGCGAAGATGCAGAATGTGGTGAAGGCCCTGGCGGACCTGGGGCTGTCCTACCTGGTCACCATCGGCGGCGATGACACCGCCTTCAGCGCCAGCAATACCGCGGAGTACGGCAAGGGCGCGATTCGCGTCGCTCACGTGCCCAAGACCATTGACAACGACCTGCCGCTGCCGAACAACGCGCCGACGTTCGGCTACCAGACCGCCCGCACCATCGGCGAGCAGCTCACCTCCAATCTGATGCGCGACGCGCGCACCACGCGGCGGTGGTATCTCGTCGTCGCGATGGGCCGCACCGCGGGGCACCTCGCGCTGGGCATGGGCGCCACCTCCGGCGCGCCGCTCACCATCATCCCGGAGGAATTGTCGCCCACCGAGACCACGCTCGATCTGATCTGCGATATTGTCGAGGGTTCGATTCTGAAGTCGAAGGTGGTGGGCCGTGACTACGGCGTCGCGGTGATCGCGGAGGGCGTAGGGGATTTCGTGAAGGAGGAGCTGGCAGAGAACCCGCTCGCGGTGGTCGAGCACGATGAGCATGGCCACCTCCGCCTGGCCGAGGTTCCGTTGGGGCTGATCTTCAAGCGTCTGCTCCAGGAGCGCGCGGCCGCGCGCGGCGAGAAGGTCACCTTAGTGGACGTGACCATCGGCTATGAACTGCGCTGCGCGGACCCGATCCCGTTCGACATCGAGTACACCCAGCAACTCGGCTGGGGCGCGGTGCGCTATCTGCTCCGCCTGGGCGAAGAGGGTTGGACCGACGAGGGCGCGATGATGTCGGTGCAGTCCGGCGAGATCGTCCCCATCCCGTTCTCCGACATCCTCAACGCCGACACGGGCAAGACCACCGTCCGCCGCGTCAACGTCAACTCCGACACCTATCGGAGCGCGCGGTCCTTCATGATCCGATTGGAGCGGTCGGATTTTGAGAGCGCGGAGCGGGTGAAGGCCTTGGCGGAGGCGGCGAAGATGACGGTGGAGGAGTTCAGGGGGAAGTACGGGGTAGGGTCTAGGGTCTAGGGGTTAGGGTCTAGGGGCCGAGGCCGGAGAGGGTTCGCGATTGACGCACAGAATATCCTATCCATAGAATCAACCGTGCCGAACGCGCTGCTCGGCAGGAGGAACGTTAGATGGTCGGTTCGCGCAGAGTTGCCCTGGTCGGGACAATGGTGCTCGTGGCGACTGCGGTGGTGCTCGCGGGCTGCGGAGGGCCGGGGGGGACGCCGCCGAAGTACGGCTCTCAGTGGGACGGCAAGAGCGATACCGCGGGCGTCTTGAACTACGCCGAGGGCCTGGGGATTGACCCACAGGGCAAGCTCCTCGTGGCCGATACCTGGAACGACCGGATCGTCCGCTACGACGCCGATGGCAAGTCCGTCGGCGCCCTCGGCACGCACGGTCACAAGGACGGGGAATTGGAATGCCCACGCGCCGTCACCACGGATGCCCAGGGCAGCATCTACATCGCCGACTGCTGGAATCACCGCATCGTGAAGCTCTCCTCCGACGGCAAGTTCCTCCTCGCCTTTGGGAAGAAGGGCGGACCGTGGGGCTATGACGAGGGGGACGGGCAGTTCCTCTATCCCTCCGGCGTGGCGGTGGACGCGAAGGGCAATATCTACGTCTCGGACCTCAACAACAACCGCCTCCAAAAGTTCGATGCGAAGGGCAAGTTCCTCCTGAAATGGGGCGTGGAGGGCCGGCAAGACGGGCAGTTCAGCAAGCCCGGCGCGCTGGTGATGGACAAGCAGGACCGGCTCTGGGTGGCCGACGTGGGCAATGACCGCGTCCAGCGATTCACGTTCGACAGTGAAGGCAAGCCGGTTTTCGACGGACAATGGGGCAAGGAGGGATACGAGCCGGGCGAATTCGACCGCCCCTACGGCCTGACGGTGGACAAGGACGGCAGCTTCTACGTCGCCGACTTCGGCAACCACCGGATCCAGAAGTTCGATGCCAAGGGCCGGCTCCAGTACGTGTATGACAAGCCCGGCTCCGGCGACGGAGAGGTGGACTCGCCCATCGCCCTCGCGGTGGACGATGGCGGGGTCTTGTACGTCTCGGACTGGGGCAACAACCGCATTCAGAAGCTGCTGCCGGCCTCTTAACGCCGATGCTACCCTCGGAGAAGAGCGAGCGCTGGGCCTGGCGGATCGGGATCGCGATCCTGATTCTGCTCGTGCTCTTCATCGTCATCTGGATCGTCCGCTTCGTCGGCCGCAACGCCGCCCGCGTCCTTAAGCAGCGCGACATTCCCATTGAGGAAGGCCGGGCGAACTTCACTGTCTCCTGGAGAAAGGGATCGCTATGACCCCCGTCAAGACCGCCATTATTGGTTGCGGCAACATCAGCGGCATCTACTGCCGTCACGCGGCGAAGCTCGAGGCGCTGGACCTGGTCGCCGTCGCCGATCTCCTCCCCGAGCGGGCCGGGAAGTGCGCGGCGGAATGCGGCACGACCCGGGCGCTCTCCGTCGCCGAGTTGCTCGCCGACCCGGAGATCGAGATCGTCATCAATCTCACCATCCCCAACTCCCACGCCGAGGTCGCCCTCGCGGTCGTCGCAGCGGGCAAGAGCGTCTACAACGAGAAGCCGCTCACCATCACCCGCGAGGACGGCCGCAAACTGCTCGACCTGGCGAAGGAGAAGGGCGTGCGCGTGGGCGGCGCGCCCGACACGTTCCTGGGCGGCGGGATCCAGACCTGCCGGAAGCTGATTGACGACGGCTGGATCGGCGAACCCATTGCGGCGGTGGCGCACATGACCTGCCACGGCCATGAGAGCTGGCACCCCGATCCCGAGTTCTACTACAAGCTCGGCGGCGGCCCGATGTTCGACATGGGGCCGTACTATCTCACCGCGCTGGTCAACCTCATCGGCCCGGTGACGCGCGTCTCCGGCTCGGCCCGCATCACCTTTCCCACGCGCACCATCACCAGCCAACCCAAGTACGGGACAGTGGTGGAGGTGGACGTGCCGACGCATGTGGTCGGCGTGCTGGACTTTGCCAACGGGGCCATCGGGACCGTCCTTACCACTTTCGACGTGTGGGCCGCGGAGCTGCCGCGGATCGAGATCTACGGCACGGAGGGCTCGCTGAGCGTGCCCGACCCCAACACTTTCGGCGGCCCGGTGCGCGTGATGCGGGCCGGCGGCGAGTGGGCGGAGATTCCGCTCACGCACGGTTATGCGGAAAACTCCCGCGGCGTCGGGGTCGCGGACATGGCGATGGCCCTGCGCTCCGGCCGGCCGCACCGCGCCAGCGGCGAGTTGGCCTACCACGTGCTGGACATCATGCACGCCATCCACGAGGCCTCGGCCCAGGGCAAGCACGTGAAGCTCAAGAGCAAGTGCAAGCAGCCGGCGGCGATGAAGATGGGGCTGTTGCCGTACACCCTGGAGCCGTAAGACGGCAGGCAAAGAGAGGCGGAGGCGACGCGCGTCGCCTCCGCCTTTGCGTTCCATGGCTTCCACAGGCGGGCGTAGGCACGCCCGCCCTACAGGCTACCGCAGGTTATAGAACACATCGGTGCCGCCGAAGAG
>CAZUGW010000291.1:431-4637 GCA_964620055.1 uncultured bacterium | reverse complement strand
CGCATCCTGGCTAAGATCGCCAAATGTAAAGAAGCGTTAGGGACACTACACTAGCAAGGGGATGTAGCTCAAGGGCGCCACAACTCGAGCGAACGCCTCCAGTCTGCCCCCGAGCTTCTTCAGGTCAGCAGACACATCCGTCTGACCCAGAGCAAGCATCAGCTGCCTGAAGAACTGCAGGACGAGCTGCTCCTCTCCGGTGTACCACCAGGGATCGAACCGCAGGACCAGGACGCGCCCGTCTAGTATGGATTCTTCAACGTAATGGAGCACGAAGTTGAGCGTGCTGCTCTTCCCTGACCCCCATGGCGCGTAGAGGGCGAACACAAAGCCCTCAGGATTGCTGATGCCGGCTATCGAGCGAGCAATAGCCTTCGCGAATGGTGCGCGTCCAAGCCGATCCTGTTCGGGGTCGCGCAATGGAGCATCCGATAGCAGACTGCTCAGGCCATCCTGCGATGGGGTGCCACCATCGCTTGCCGTCGGGGTGTCAGGCTGTCCGCGGCGGAATAGGCGGCTAAGGAGCCACATATCGCTTCACCTCCTCCATCGCGGTTGATTGCTCCGGTACGGCAGTGGCGGAGTCCCTCTGGATTGCGTCTCCATCCGCTTCGGCACTGCCGTGCCGAAGCAATCGCAACTCTGTATTCAGAATACGACGCTTGTCAGCACTCGGATTGTAGAACTTGAGTATCGCCGTCTTCTGAAGGACCGCATTGTGCGGCATGTACCGGCCCCGGAGTCGTAGGTGTGCTGGCCCGCGCGACGCGGAGGGCGCAGCATATCCATTGCTTCTCCCTTGCCCTGACCGCCTCCTGCCAAGCGGCGAGGAGGCGAGGGGAGGGAAGATTACAGATCACAGATAACAGAAGACAGCCAAACCGCTACCGTGGCATGAGACAAGCTCATGCCCAACGTGCAGTAGTCCACGCCTATGCCTCGCGGATACAGGAGGATGCAGGCGAGACGCCTGCGCTCCCAGGAGGGGCCCAACCTAGTGGTTGGACCAAGACTACCCCTCCGCCTCCCTCAACGTCCCCTGCTTCGCCTTCTTCTTCGCCCTCGGCGCTTTCTTGAAGGTGACATCCACGCGCGAAAGCGGCAGGTCGAGCTTCTTGCCCTCCAGCAGTTCCTTGACGGTGAGGATCTGGAGGCGTGGGTGGAGCTTGTTGCCGAGGGGGGAGCGGTAGTGGCCGGCCCCCGCCGCTTCGGCGCGCATGGGGCCGGTCGGTTCCTCGAGGCAGAGGAGGCAGCCGATCTCAGCTTGCTCCCGATCCAGCACCCCGCGAAGGTCCCGTACCTGTGAGACAGTCACGTGCCCGGCTTTGACAGAGAAGATCACCTGCTTTGGCTCCCCGGTCTCGTCGTCGTGGAAGACGAGCCGGCCGTCAACGCCCTTGTCCGCGCCCTTTCTCTCCACGGCGGGGCGCGCGTCCACGAGCCCGAGCGCCCAGTACTGGAACTGATAGGGGTTCTCTTTCGCGAGGGCCTCGGCCTCATAGAGGGCGGTCGGTTCGCCCACTACCTCGTACTGGACCTGCTTGCCGAAGGCGTCGGCCAGGCGCTGCTTCATGAGCCGGATGGCGAGGTGGGTGACGTCTATCCCGATCCAGTGCCGGTTCAGCCGTTGCGCCACTGCGATGGTGGTCCCGCACCCGCAGAAGGGATCGAGCACGAGATCGCCTTCCGTACTACTCGCCTGGAGGATGCGCTCCAGGAGGGCCTCGGGTTTCTGGGTGGGGTAGCCGAGACGTTCGGCCCCCGCGGCGAAGGCAATGTCGTTCCAGAAATCGCCGACCGGTATCCCTTCCTGTTCATCTAAATAGCGCTTGTAACGGGGAATGCCCTCGCCGTCCCTTGGCACGACGATGCGGCCCTTGCGGTATTCCCGTTCCATGCGCTCCTTCGTCCACCGCCAGACACGGGTGACTCCGAGGAACTCATAGGTCAAGTTGGGGCGATCTGGATTCGGGTTCAGTAGACTCGTGAGCTGGTAGGCCCGTCCGTTCTCGTCGCGCAGCGCGTACTGTTGCGCGGCGCGGTCGGGATCGTGCGGCAGGTACTGCGGATTCCAGATCGCGGAGCGGGCGTCTTTGGCATAGGCCAGGATCAGATCGTGGTTGCTGGCAAACCGAGTGGTGGCGTGCCCTTTCGGGTGCGATCGCCGCCAACTGATCTCATTCTTGAAATTGGCCGGTCCGAACACGGCGTCCATCAGCAACTTCAGGTAATGGCTCGCGGTCGGATCGCAGTGGAGGTAGATGCTGCCGGTGTCCTTGAGCACCCGGCGCAGTTCCACCAAGCGCGGGGCCATCATGGAGAGGTAGGCGAGCATGTCGCTGTAACCCAGGAAGGTGCGGAACGCCATCATCGCATCCCGGACTTGCTCCGGCCCTTGCTCCACCATCTGCTGATAGGCGCGCGACGCCTCCACGTCCCACCGCCAGGTATCCTTGAAGGCCTTCACCTGGGCCGCGGAGCGCACTCCCTCCCGCTCCCTGAACAGCACGTTGTAGTCCTGGTCGCTGTTGAAGGGCGGGTCGAGGTAGACGAGGTCCACCGAGTTGCTCTCGACGTAGCGTCGGAGGATATCGAGGTTGTCTCCGTAGTAGAGGGTATTGGTTGCCATCGGTGTCTCAAGTCGCTGCGGGGTGGAGACTACGACGCGGGGAGGGGAAGGTCCTGCCGCCGGTGGCATGAGACGAGGTTATGCCCGACGTGCATTCGGAGTGACCGCCTTCGGCGCTCGATTATGACCAGATTGATCCTTCGCCCTCGCTCCGCTCGGCCTCAGGATGACAGCAGACACTTCGCTCGAAATGACAGCAGGGCGGGCTCGGCATGGCGACTGGGCGGCATGGCGGTTTGCGCCGGGCCCGCCATGGGCAGGCCCGGCGCGTGATAAGAAAGCCACTAGCTAGGCCGTGACCAGTTCCTTCGCCGGAAGGCCGAGCAACGCGAGGGCGAGCTCGGCCCCTCGGAGGCCGGAGAGCAGCATCGCCCCGAACGACGGGCCCATGCGAGGCAACGCGTACACCGAGGCCACCGCCATGCCGGTGGCGAGCAGGCCGGGATAGACCTCGCCGGTGCGCGCCACTACTTCCTCCTCCGAGCGCTCCACCCACATGGGATGGCAGCCCGGGACCGAGGCCAGGCCACGGTCGGCGAGATGCTTGACCACACAGGCGTCGTGGCCGGTGGCGTCCACGACCAGCTTCGCCTCAATCGCCACCGGGTCCACGCAGGTGATCTGGCGCGGCAGGGCGTGCACCGGGGTCCAGTTGATCACCAGGCCGGCGACCCGGCCGTGGCGCAGCACCACGTCGTCCACAGTGGTCATGTTCAGGAACTTCACGCCCGCGTCGCAGGCCGCGGCGATGAGCCGGGAGCAGGCGTGCGGGCCGTCGGCCACGTAGAGGCCCTCCGAGGCCAGGCGATGGGGCACGCCGAGTTCGTCCAAGATCCGCTGCGACGGCGCGCGCAGGACGACCTTGTTCATCAGATAGCCGCCGATCCAGAAGCCGCCGCCGAGGTAGTTGTTGCGCTCGACGATCAGCACCTTGAGGCCGCGCTCGGCCAAGGCCTTGCCGCAGATCAGGCCGCTGGGCCCGGCCCCGGCGATGATGACATCGCTCTCCACATAGTCATCGAACTCGGCCGCGAACTCGCGGACGATGGCGCGGGTCACGTCTTTCTCACTCACACTGCCAAAGATCGGTTCTCGGGTGGCAGACATCGGTTCTCTCCTCGTAGGAAGTGGTGTCCGTCCCGCCGAAGGCGGGCGGACGGCATTAGGCCAGATTGATCCCTCGCCCTCCCCTTCGCTGCGCTCAGGGTCGGGGTCGGGATGACAGCCCGGGCCGGCCGATCACCCCCTTTCTGCGCGGCGGGCAAAGGCGCGCCGACGCGGAGAGTCACGCCTGGGGGTGGAGGAGAGCGCAGACACTGCGCCCACGAGACCGTCTCGTTTCCGAGAGCGGGGCCGCGTTCCCTACGCCGGTACGAACCGGATCAGGTTCCAAGGGTTGAAGCCGCGTGCGGCTTCTCTCAGTCCGCCGAAGCGGACACCCCCAGCGGTAAGCACGGCAATATTGATAGCACAGAACGGGGAGGACGTAAAGGGAGGGCCGTGTCGCGGCCGGGGCATTGCGTTATCCCTTCGGCGGTGGTGACGAGGGCGATGGCGCGTTGGACATGCCAGGCGTG
>CAZUGW010000291.1:0-421 GCA_964620055.1 uncultured bacterium | reverse complement strand
CGCGTGCGGCTTTTCTCAGTCCGCCGAAAGGGAAACCCCCAGCGGTAAGCAAGGGAGAAGTAATAGCACAAAAGGGAGAGGGAGTAAAGGCAAAAGTAAAAAGTAAAAAGTAAAAAGACGGAACAACGGCCGGCGCGGGGCTATTCCCCTCGGCGTTGGCGTTCGGCGAAGGCGCGGTCTGCTTCGAGGCGGGCTTCGCGGGCGGCGATGGCCTCGCGCTTGTCGTACTCCCGGCGGCCCTTGGCCAGGCCGATCTCGACCTTGGCATAGCCGCGCTCGAGGTAGAGCTTGAGGATGACGATGGTCAGCCCCTTCTCCACGGTGCGGCCCATCAGGCGGTTGATCTCGCGGCGGTGCAGGAGGAGTTTGCGGGTGCGGCGGGAGAACGGGTTATCCCGGCTGCCGGGCTCGTAGGGGCTGA
>CAZUGW010000290.1:0-4662 GCA_964620055.1 uncultured bacterium | reverse complement strand
CCTCCGTGGTATCATCCTGGGCAATCGGGGTACTCTAGAGGGACCCCCGCCCACCGTTCGCTGGGGCCGTCACCTGCCCGGAAAAGGAGCGCTCACCGTGAAGCGAGTCGTCGTCGCGCTACTCCTACTCGTGGTGCTCGTCGTCTCACCCGCCGTGGCCGCGGAAAAAGCGGCGCCTACCGTCTCCATCACCTCCCCTGAGCCGGGACTCACCGTCGCCACCGACAATGTCTCTGTGACCGCGGTGTACTCCGCCCCGGAGGGCGCGGGCGTCAAGCTGGTCGAGCTACTGGTGGATGGGGTCGTGGTACAGTCCGCCTCCTACGATCCGGCCGAATCCAGCGGCCTGGTCACCTTGACCTGGGAGGCCTCCGGGTATCTCGACGGCAAGCACCGCCTGGTGATGCGCGTCACCGATACGAAGGACCGGGTGGCGAAGGCCGCCCTCCCCGTGACCCTCACGCGGGGCCTGCCCGACACCCAGCCTATTCGGATCAGCGCCCCGGGCCCGGGGGCGAAGGTCGCGGGACGGTTTGACGTGACCGCGGATTCCGCCGATCCCACGGTGGTGAAGTACGTGATCTTCCTGGTGGACAACGTCTTCAAGGCGATGAGCAACATTCGCCCGTTCACCTACCACTGGGATACGAGCGGGTATCTTAACGGCCTTCATCGTCTCCAGGCGAAGGCCTATCTGACCGATGGGACCGAGGCCCTCTCCCGGAGCATCGAAGTGCTGGTGGACAACCCGAGCGGTGCGACGACGATGAAGCCGCTCTCGGCTCCGGCCGCCCCTGCGGTTCCGAAGCCCGCTCCCGCGCAGGCCCCGGCTCGGGCGGCGGAGGCGGCGCTGCCGCCGCCGGTCCACACGGAGAGCGCAACGCCGTTCAGCAAGACGGTGGAGGTCTCCAAGGCCGAGATCGGCGCGCCCGGCACCGCACCCTACGTCAGCCCTACCGGCGATCTGGTGCAGCCGCCCACTACCATGCTCGCCGAGCGCGCCGGCGCGGATAGCCAGCTTAGCGTGGCCACCGTGCCCGAGGCCGAGGAAGCTCCGGTGGCGCCGACCGCGGCCGCGGCCTCCGTCGCGACCCCACCCGTTCCGGTCGCCGACCCGCAGCGCATCTCGGCGGAGAGCGATGTTCCCTCCGCTCCTGCGGCGGATAAGCCTGTCACCACGAAGACCGCCCAGACCGTCGCTCCGGTGAGGGTAGCCGCGCTGCCCGCTCCGGCGAGCGCGATGGCCCGCACCCCCGCGCCGAGCAGTCCGGCCGCTCCTGCGGCCGACCTGAAGCCCGTGGGGGCGAGCCGCGCCGCCTCCTCCCCCACGGCTCTGGCAACACCTCCCGCCTCGAAGCCGACGGCGATCGCCGCGGCCGCAACCCCCAGGCCGGTCACGACCAGTACCGCGGCCAAGCCCGCCCCGGTCGCTCTCCCCGCGGCGAAGCAGATCGCGATGCTCCCGCCAAAGCCGGTGATGCAGAAATCAGAACCAAAGCTCACCGCAGAGCCGACGCCGAACACGACGAGCTATGTGGCACAGGCCGGCGACTGCCTCTACACTATCGCCGAGGCGCACGGCGTCTCGCCCTACCAGCTCGCGAAGGCGAACGAACTTGAGGCGCCGTACGTGGTGCGGGTTGGGCAGCGTCTGACTATCCCGGAGAGCGGAATCTACATCAACGGGAAGACGGCTTACCCGTATGCTATCCTCACGATGCCCGACGGGAAGCAGTTCCAGTCCGTCGGGCTGCGGCAGGTCGTCGAGAGCATCGGCGGAAGGGTGAACTGGGACCCGAGAACTCGCCAAGCACAGGCTGACGCCCGCGGCCATCAGGTCGTCGTGACCATCGGTGACATCACTGCCAGTGTGGACGGCAGGCGAGTGGGCATGACGATCTCGCCGGTGATCTTCGTCGGCCGCACTCTGGTCCCCGCCCGCTTCCTCGGCGACACCTTCGACCTCGCGGTCACTTACGACAAAGGTGTCACCCACATCGCCGCAAAGTAGGGGCGCATCGCCATGCGCCCGTGAACGCATCGGGCGGTCCGCTTCCTGCGGGCCGCCCGCATTTTGTTGCCTCGCTGGAGGCGTGCGCTACACCTTCGCGGCCGTGGTCTCCGCGCTGACCTGCTCTTGCCTCAACCGCGCCAGCACGCTGCGCTTGCGGCCGTAACAGAAGTACACCACCAGCCCCAGAACCAGCCAGACGCCGAGGCGCAGCCAGTTCTCCGCCGGCAGCGAGAACATGAGCAAGAGGCAGAGGAGGATGCCGAAGATCGGCACCCAGGGTACGAACGGCGTGCGGAAGGCGCGGGGCGTATCCGGGTCGGTGCGACGCATCACCAGCACCGCCGCGCACACGATCACGAAAGCTAGCAGGGTGCCAATGTTGACCAGTTCCGCGAGGATGCGCAAGGGAATGAGCGCCGCGCCCAGGGCGACGACCGCACCGGTGAGGATCGTCGCCTTCCACGGGGTGCGGAACTTGGGGTGGACTGCGCCGAAGAACCCGGGCGGTACCAGCCCGTCTCGCGCCATCGCCAGCCAGACGCGCGGCTGGCTGAGCATGAGCACCAAGAGCACAGAGGTGATGCCCGCGATGGCACCGAGGGAGATCAGGTTCTTGGCCCAGATGAGGCCGCGGGACTCGAAGGCCGCGGCTACGGGAGCGTTGATGTCAATCTGATTGTAAGGCACCATCCCGGTGAGCACCGCCGCCACCGCGAGGTAGAGCACGGTGCAGATGAGCAGCGAGACGATGATCGCCCGCGGCACGTCCCGCTTGGGGTTGCGCGCCTCCTCCGCGTGCGTCGAGACCGAGTCGAACCCGATATAGGCGAAGAAAATCACCGCGGACCCGGCGAGCATCCCCAGGGGTTGGCCGCCCGCGTCCACTTTGCTGAGGATGGGATGCCCGAAGAGGCTAAAGCCGCTGTACCCGTACGGCGCGAACGGTGTCCAGTTCCGCGGGTCAACATAGCACGCCCCGACCGCGATCACCACCAGCACCACGGCCAGCTTGATCATCACCATCACGGTGTTGGCGGTGGCGCTCTCGCGAATCCCCTTCACCAGGATGACGGTGACGATGGCGGCGATGAGGATTGCCGGGAGATCCACATAGGTGTGGGTCGAGACCAGCTTTCCGAGCACCGGGTTATAGTCGAAGGGGGCGCTGGAGAAGACCTTGGGAATGTGTAGGTCTACCACGCCGAGCAGCGGCAGATGGAACGGATGACTCAGGAACTTTTGGAAGTAGGCCGACCAGCCGTGCGCCACCGTCGCCGACGCCACCGTGTACTCCAAAATCAGGTCCCATCCGATAATCCAGGCCAGCAGCTCGCCGAGGGTGGCATAGGCGTAGGTGTACGCCGACCCGGCCACCGGGACGGTGGAGGCGAACTCGGCGTAGCACAGGGCCGCGAAGATGCACGCCAGCCCCGCGACCACGAAGGAGAGAATGAGGGCGGGACCGGTCTTATCGTGCGCCGCCACCCCGGTGAGCACGAAGATGCCGGTGCCGATGATGCAGCCGATGCCCAGGCTGGTGAGTTGCACCGGCCCCAGCACCCGGTGCAGCCGGTGCTCCCCGTTCATTTCCTCGTGAATCAGGCTGATTGGTTTGCGCGCGAAGAGTTGGGAGGGCATACCGTTCCCCTATAGGTAAGGTAGGTAACGCATCGGATAGGGTTTCGACTCAGGGGGAAGACTGTCCTGCCCTTAGGGGAGCGGCGGCCAGGTTGAGAAAATGGGGTGAACGAGGGGACTTGAACCCCCAACCACTGGATCCACAGTCCAGTGCTCTGCCAATTGAGCTACGTCCACCGCACAGCAGGGAATCGGGAATAGGGGATAGGTCCCGCCGCGATTCCCTATTCCCTATTCCCTATACTGGCACGCCCGGCAGGATTCGAACCTGCGGCCCGCTGCTTAGAAGGCAGCCGCTCTATCCACTGAGCTACGGGCGCGTGGTCCACAAGATGCTACCACGCGCCCGGAGAGAGTGTCAATTTCGGCGTGGGCCGTCTTAGCCCTTCGCCAGCACCTGCTCGACGACCGGACCCAGGTCGGAGGGCTCGTAGGTCATGCCCTCCTGCTTCTCGAGCTGGACCTTCTTGCTGCCCAGGTCGAAGCTCGTCTTGCCGTTGATCGAGATCACCGCGCGCTGCCCGCCGCCGACCTTCGGGAGGTACTTCCCGGCGTCAGGGCCGAACAGGTCCACGATGATGAGGTGGATGTCATTCGGATGCTGCTGCTGGGCCTTCTTCAACTCCGCCTCCGTGTTGACATGGCATCCGTGAGTGATCGGCAGGAGCGCGAGGATCTCCACCTTTGCGCCCTTCTTGCCGAACTCCTGGGTAGCCGCTCCCGCGCCGCCGCTGCTACCGCCGGCCGAGCAACTGGCGTCACCGGCCCCGGCGCTCTCCGCGCCTCCGCCCATGGCCGCCATCTTCTCGCCGCTGCGCACCGTTGGCTGCTTGGGCTGGAACTTGACATAGGCCCCGAGCAGCCCGATCAACACCACCGCCAACACCGCTACGATCTTCTTCTCACCAGACCCCATAACTCGCTCTCCTCGTTTGGGCAGACCACGCCAGCGCACCCCGAAACCTGGGCTGGAGCGGGGAACGGGACTCGAACCCGCGACATCCAGCTTG
>CAZUGW010000289.1:0-4672 GCA_964620055.1 uncultured bacterium | reverse complement strand
CAAGATGACGCGCGCCCAGACAGCCCGTTCGAGCGTCGTGCGGTCGTAGAGGTCCAGCTCAACAATGTGAGCTTCTCGGGACACGATCAAACAAATTTTCCTGACGATCGTCCATGGTGAATCCGATCGAAGGATGATGATCGCGGGACGGTCGCCACCGCCTTGCGGGAGAGCGTCCGGGTCGGTGAACCCTGAGCGTTCAATGTCTCTGCTCAAGGGTTGAGCTGTCTTTCCTGTTTTGTGCCATTTTCACTATGCACATGAGGTCATACGAAGTCCACAAGGGTATAATGGAAGATATGACTCAACCTAAAACAGAGGTGGCTGTGTTTGGCGGAGGATGTTTCTGGTGCACCGAGGCGGTGTTCAAGATGCTCCGTGGCGTCAAATCGGTCGGGCCAGGATATGCTGGCGGTTCGACCCCTCGACCCGGCTCGGGGCAAGCAAGCAAACCGACGTACGGTGAGGTTTCCTCCGGACGGACGGGCCATGCCGAGGTGATTCGGATTGAGTATGATCCGGTGCAAGTGAAGTACGAAACGCTTCTCACGATATTTTTCGCGAGCCACGATCCGACGACCTTGAATCGCCAGGGCGCGGATGTGGGTACCCAGTACCGTTCGATTATTTTGTATACGACCGAAGATCAGAAAAAAGAAGCGGAACAATTTATCGCCGAACTGAACGCAGAACCCGCAGAGGGCGGCCCCTCGACGAATCTCGGGGTAAACAAAATCGTCACCGAGGTAAAACCGCTCGGTAGTCCGCCAGCTGGCGGATTTTACGAAGCGGAGGACTACCACAAGGACTACTACGCCCAAAACTCCTCCGCGCCGTACTGCCAAGTCGTCATCAACCCGAAACTGAAAAAGGTGCAAGAAAAATTTGCGGAGCTGCTGAACGCCGGGAGTTAGAATTTAGAAGCTAATCAGGTTCTCAACAAGTCACCCCCTCTATTGCCTGGTATTTATCCCCCCCCCCCCTAATTCGCGCGAATTAGGAATATAAGGAAATCGCACCGCTATGACATGTCATAGCGGTGCGATTTATGAGCAGCACGACCGACGCGTGAACCCGCAAGTTTAAGAGGGTTTCTCTAGGTTCTCTATCAACGCGATTTCGAGAGGGATCAGTGCGAACGGGGAATAGCGAATCTCGGTGTAGGCGCGGATGAGGGATTTTAATAGCTTAAGTTGGGCATCGGGGTGGGCGAGTTCGGCAAGTTTCTTCAGTCGTTTGACCTCTTCGCCGGTCAGGTCTGTATGGAACGCCGCCTCGAGTTGGGGATTGAGTTTTAAGGTCACGATCTTGCGGACGTAGTGGATGAGGTCGCGAGTAAGCTGGACGACATTCACGCCATCTTCGTTTATCTTGGCGATGTAGGCGAGTGCGCCCTTCAAGTCGTTTTTTAAGATAAATTCGGCGAGCAGATCAACGGTGTGAAAACCGATGCGGCCAGTGATGCGCTCGGCGGTCGCGAGATCTATTTTTTCATCAAATGTTGAGAGTTGGTCAAGAAGCGACTCACCATCGCGCACACTGCCGTCGGCCGCCGCGGCAACGAGCTCTAGTGCGTCGTCATCGATTTTTATCTTTTCGAGCCGGGCGATCGTCTTGAGCTTCTCCCAAATCTTCACCTTCGTGAGTTTCTTGAACAAAAATCGTTGAACTCGCGAAGTGATGGTTGCCGGAACTTTTTCATATTCAGTGGTCGCGAGGACGAAGATCGCATGCCGCGGCGGCTCCTCGAGCGTCTTGAGGAGCGCGTTCCATGCGGGCGTCGTCAACATGTGCGCCTCGTCGATGATGTAGACCTTGCTCGTCACGCCCGCAGGCGCGGCGATGATATCTTCTTTCAAATTACGGATTTCATCAATGCCGCGATTTGAAGCCGCGTCGATCTCAACGACGCCGAGTGACGTATTTGCGTCAATCTCGGTGCATACCCGACACTCATTGCATGGTTCACCCTCAGTGCGGAATTTTTCATTTGCTTGCCGCTTTTCACAGTTCGCGAGTTTTGCGATGAGCCGCGCCGTCGTCGTCTTGCCCGTGCCGCGCGATCCGTAAAAAAGATATGCCTGGCCAAGACGATTTTGCCGGGCGGCATTTTTCAAGATCTCGACGTTCGTCTCTTGGCCCAAGAGGTCGGCGAGTTTTTTTGGGCGATATTTGCGATAGAGAGCTAGCGCCATCCCTCACTCTTGGACGATTGGTCGCTCCGCGACGATCGGTGCGTTGTGATATTGCAAAGTGTTACCATGGTCAGTTCGTGGATTGATAGTCTAACAGCCAAGAGAAAAATCGTCCAAGAGTGAGGGACAGTGTTGAAATTATCATTGATTACTCTATACTAATCAAGTATTCGCGGTAGTTATACCGTGTTTTGACCTATGGGATTACTTGGCCGAGGAGCGATCGTTTTGGCGGGCATTGGCCTCATTGGCTTTACCGCTTTTTTGTTTTTCCCGCACCGGATCGTGACGATTAGCGGAGAAATTGGAACGGTTTCGCCACCCGCTGCGGCGGTGCCGAACAGCACATCAACGGGAGAAAAAATGGCAAGCTCCACGGTGCCTAATGCATCGGGAGCTTCAAGCTCGGCATCGTCAAGCACACCAGCTCCCACGCCACCAGGAAGCAAAACTATTTCAAACGATCTGCCGTCCCAGCCGCATTTACCAAATCCGCCGGAGATCGTGAAGGGCATTTACCTTACGAACTGGACAGCCGGCTACGCCAAGCACCTCGATGCGTTGGTGGATCTCGTTGATAAAACCGAGCTGAATGCGATGGTCATCGACATCAAGGACTATTCGGGATATATCGCCTACCGCACGGGATTACCGGATTTCGTCTCTTCCGGCGCGGAAAAGGATATTCGCATCCTGCAACCGAACGCGCTCATCAAAAAACTTCACGATCGGGGCATCTATGTCATCGGGCGTGTGAGCGTTTTTCAGGATCCGGTTCTCGCGAAGTCCCATCCCGAGTGGGCGGTCAAAAACAAGAATACCGGTGAACTCTGGACGGATCGCAAGGGCATCTCATGGATGGATGCCGGCGCAGAACCCGTATGGGCCTACCATGTTGCGCTCGCAAAAGACGCCTTTGCGCGCGGCTTTGATGAGATTAACTTCGATTACATTCGCTTCCCCTCGGATGGCGATCTCTCACTCATCGCCTATCCCTATACCGGGGAAGGCGTTTCAGAACACAAGACGATCGCCAAGTTCTTCGCTTACCTCCGGAAAAATCTTCCGGGAGAGAAGATCTCCGTCGACCTCTTTGGACTCACGACGTCATCCGCAGACGACCTGGGCATCGGACAGAAGATCGAAGACGCCTATCCGAACTTCGACTATGTTTCGCCGATGGTCTATCCGTCGCACTTCGCCTCGGGATATAACGGGTTCAAGAATCCGGCCGAGCATCCGTATGACGTGATCAAGGTCTCGATGCAGGCGGCGCTCGGGAAGCTCGATGCATTCGTAAAAAGCAAAGAACCAGTAATAAATGGCAGTTCGACGTCGAGCTCAACCGTTTCTTCGACCGAGCCAATAGTCACGAGTCCTCCGCCGCTTGCCATGAGCTCCCCACCATTAGCGAAACTGCGTCCCTGGCTCCAGTCATTTAACCTTGGCGCAGTGTATGATGCGGCGAAGATTCAGGCACAGATCCAGGCCGCGGAAGAAGTGTTGGGCGTAACGTCGCACTACGCTGGCTGGCTCCTGTGGGATCCGACGAACAACTACCGGTCATACAAGTAATCGCTAATAATGCGAATGTTGGCAAATAATGCAAATAGTATAGTGATGATGGTCCGTATAATAGTTATTCGCATTATTGATTCTTATCAGCATTATTCGCGACTACTCTTATGATTAACCGTTTCATTAACTTCACGATCCCTCTGTATGTCGTGCTCCTCATCATGGTTCTCATGGGAGGTGCGGCGATCTTTGTAACGCATCACTTTCCCCAGACCATCGAGAACTACGACCTCTTCCTACCCACCGCCGGTTCGATGAGTCAGGAGTTTCGCTACGGCAGCTGGCCAGCGCTCGGCCAAAGTGATTTCTTCAAATCCGTTCGCAACAAGTTCATCAGCGAGAAGTCGAGCTTCATCGAGGCCGATCTTTTGGGCAAGCGTCTCACGGTATTTCAAGATGGCGTCGCCGCGCTCACGGTTCCCATCCTTGCAACGGGCAAGGCCGGATCGTGGTGGGAAACGCCGGCGGGCGTCTATAAAATCGACACCAAAGAAAAAAATCACTACTCGAGTTTTGCGGGCGTGTACATGCCATGGAGCCTGCCGTTCCAGGGGAACTTTTTCATTCACGGCTGGCCGTACTACGCCGACGGTACGCCCGTGCAATCAACCTATTCGGGCGGATGTATACGGCTCTCGACGGAAGACGCAAAGACGATCTATGATCTCGCGACGCCCGGCATGCCCGTGTTGGTTTACCGGGGAGAAACCGCGCCCGACACAACGCAGTATACGGTTCGTCCACCTGATGTCTCCGCACAAAAATTCCTCGTCGCGGATCTCCTAAGCAATTTCGTGCTTGCCGAGCGTGGTTCGAAAGATGTTGCGGCCATCGCATCGGTTACGAAGCTCGTCACGGCACTCACGGCGACCGAATACATCAACCTCGAAACGCCGATC
>CAZUGW010000288.1:1808-4695 GCA_964620055.1 uncultured bacterium | reverse complement strand
CATCCGGTCCGAGGACCGGATGCAACGTACCCGCTGTACGTGGCGATCCACGCCGGGAAGTTTCAATCCTCATCCGGTCCGAGGACCGGATGCAACTCCATGCCCTTGCCGGCCTCCGACCCCTGGTGCACGTTTCAATCCTCATCCGGTCCGAGGACCGGATGCAACGGCGGCTTTGGCTCTTCAGGGGCGACTGAATGGCGTTTCAATCCTCATCCGGTCCGAGGACCGGATGCAACACCGAGAGGCCCTTGGGGGAGGTTTGAGCGGGGTAGTTTCAATCCTCATCCGGTCCGAGGACCGGATGCAACGCCCGGCGCGGTTTGCAGGAGCGATTGCACCGCGCGGTTTCAATCCTCATCCGGTCCGAGGACCGGATGCAACGCCGCGTTGTAACAGGTGGGCGTGGATGTAGCCGGTTTCAATCCTCATCCGGTCCGAGGACCGGATGCAACGAGGCCCGCGGGACGGGTGAACTCGCCCAGATGGTTTCAATCCTCATCCGGTCCGAGGACCGGATGCAACCGCGGCCCTCCAGCGAACTGGCGCCTCCACTGACGTTTCAATCCTCATCCGGTCCGAGGACCGGATGCAACAACCGGCAGTGCGGACGGCACACCGATCCTAGAGCGTTTCAATCCTCATCCGGTCCGAGGACCGGATGCAACGCTCCCGTCCCGGCCCGGAGGCCGCGGCAGGTTAGTTTCAATCCTCATCCGGTCCGAGGGCCGGATGCAACACCAGAGCCGGCCTGCAGCGGGAGGCCGTGGCCGCCGTTTCAATCCTCATCCGGTCCGAGGACCGGATGCAACCCGACCGCGTGGTTCGAGGATACCTACGTGAGCGTTTCAATCCTCATCCGGTCCGAGGACCGGATGCAACGACGACGCAGAGGCCTATCGCCTCAGCATGGTGGAGTTTCAATCCTCATCCGGTCCGAGGACCGGATGCAACAGCAGCTCACACCGCGCGCCAACCCTGGCGGCGAGGTTTCAATCCTCATCCGGTCCGAGGACCGGATGCAACTTTGGCCTGGGCCGGTAGAGACGACGCCGACTCGTTTCAATCCTCATCCGGTCCGAGGACCGGATGCAACTGCAATGACCGTGTACGAGTTCATAGGCCTGCCGGTTTCAATCCTCATCCGGTCCGAGGACCGGATGCAACGATGCTGCTCTCCTGCGCCTCGCCAGGGCGCGCGCGTTTCAATCCTCATCCGGTCCGAGGACCGGATGCAACAGCGCGGTAACCCACCGCAGAATCCAGTAGGCGGGGTTTCAATCCTCATCCGGTCCGAGGACCGGATGCAACGGTCACCTCCTGGACGATCATGTCGTCGAAGTACTTGTTTCAATCCTCATCCGGTCCGAGGACCGGATGCAACAGGAACGTATGCTCAACCGCGTCGGCCATTCGCCCGTTTCAATCCTCATCCGGTCCGAGGACCGGATGCAACGATGTGTTCCAGCGCGTTTCAATCCTCATCCGGTCCGAGGACCGGATGCAACGAGCAATACAGCGCTCACATCAACGGTTCTGCCGAGTTTCAATCCTCATCCGGTCCGAGGACCGGATGCAACCGTTGGGTCGCAGCGCGACCTCCATGTACTGCCGGTTTCAATCCTCATCCGGTCCGAGGACCGGATGCAACCGAACGCGCGAGTGCGAGCGTGGGAGTTGTTGGGGTTTCAATCCTCATCCGGTCCGAGGACCGGATGCAACGTCCCCGCCCCTTGGCCCACGCGCCCGCCTCCTCGTTTCAATCCTCATCCGGTCCGAGGACCGGATGCAACGGTCCGGTTGTTGGGCCGGCCCGCCCCGGACGTAATGTTTCAATCCTCATCCGGTCCGAGGACCGGATGCAACAAATGGGAAACGGCTACGATGGCTACTCGAAATCGTTTCAATCCTCATCCGGTCCGAGGACCGGATGCAACTAGCGCCCCCGTGTGAACAGCGACCCGAGCGGTCCGTTTCAATCCTCATCCGGTCCGAGGACCGGATGCAGCTTCCAGTCCGGATAGGTGGCGGAGGGCGCGGCCGAGTTTCAATCCTCATCCGGTCCGAGGACCGGATGCAACATTGGTTAGTGGCAACGACTCCACCATCGGCACGGTTTCAATCCTCATCCGGTCCGAGGACCGGATGCAACGGCGCGCGCATAATGATGACGCATCTCCACGAAGAGTTTCAATCCTCATCCGGTCCGAGGACCGGATGCAACGCGGACGCGTATCTATCGCGTCTCCACCACGCAGTTTCAATCCTCATCCGGTCCGAGGACCGGATGCAACTCTCCTGACCGCCCTCGAGGAATCCGTACGAAAGCGTTTCAATCCTCATCCGGTCCGAGGACCGGATGCAACTGGCCACCGCGCGTGCTACACTCCCCGCGCGCTCAGTTTCAATCCTCATCCGGTCCGAGGACCGGATGCAACGCCAACTGGGTAGTGAGCGAGAGAGCGGAGGAGAGTTTCAATCCTCATCCGGTCCGAGGACCGGATGCAACATCCCAACGCGAAGGGGGAGACGGGCCTCGAGGTGTTTCAATCCTCATCCGGTCCGAGGACCGGATGCAACTGTTCCCCGCGCGCCTCCGTCCCACCTCCGGGGCGTTTCAATCCTCATCCGGTCCGAGGACCGGATGCAACAATCTCCGCACCCACTGCTCAGCCGTCGTCTGCGCGGGTTTCAATCCTCATCCGGTCCGAGGACCGGATGCAACGACATATCCGTTGGAGGTTGCCGAGGGATGATCGGGTTTCAATCCTCATCCGGTCCGAGGACCGGATGCAACATCGGCTCTCACACCCCCGTCGCCAACTGCTCCCTGTTTCAATCCTCATCCGGTCCGAGGACCGGATGCAACATCGGCTCTCACACCCCC
>CAZUGW010000288.1:0-1708 GCA_964620055.1 uncultured bacterium | reverse complement strand
GTCGCCAACTGCTCCCTGTTTCAATCCTCATCCGGTCCGAGGACCGGATGCAACGCGAGAGGTTTCGGATCCGCGTGCTCGGGGATGAGTTTCAATCCTCATCCGGTCCGAGGACCGGATGCAACCTCACCGCCATGATAGACGGCGCGCTCTTGCAGGGTTTCAATCCTCATCCGGTCCGAGGACCGGATGCAACGAACACTGGGCACTGCCCTCTCTGTAGCCGGAAGTTTCAATCCTCATCCGGTCCGAGGACCGGATGCAACGAATCAAGCAGGCGTCTTCCGCGGCACAAAAGGTGTTTCAATCCTCATCCGGTCCGAGGACCGGATGCAACCAACCTGCGCGACTCATTGCGCGGGCTGGTAGACGTTTCAATCCTCATCCGGTCCGAGGACCGGATGCAACAGACGGGCTGCACCCCCGACAAATGCACTGAGTGGTTTCAATCCTCATCCGGTCCGAGGACCGGATGCAACTGCCAGGGCTTGCGCGCCTCGGCCTTCGGCTCCTTGTTTCAATCCTCATCCGGTCCGAGGACCGGATGCAACTCCCCGCGCCGTGCACCACCAGCGCCGACCGCGTGTTTCAATCCTCATCCGGTCCGAGGACCGGATGCAACACGAGTCGGCCATCGGGGGCGTGGTTAGAGCACTGTTTCAATCCTCATCCGGTCCGAGGACCGGATGCAACACGAGTCGGCCATCGGGGGCGTGGTTAGAGCACTGTTTCAATCCTCATCCGGTCCGAGGACCGGATGCAACAAGGCGGAAGTCAACGGAGACGATACGGGATGTGGGTTTCAATCCTCATCCGGTCCGAGGACCGGATGCAACAGGCCGGGGTGGGCGCGCTTGAGGCGTGGCGGACGTTTCAATCCTCATCCGGTCCGAGGACCGGATGCAACAGACGGCCACTCCCAACGGCACGCATGTTAAGGTGTTTCAATCCTCATCCGGTCCGAGGACCGGATGCAACCTGGTGGTGTCGGGGGAGAGTTACATCTCGCACGTTTCAATCCTCATCCGGTCCGAGGACCGGATGCAACAAGCGCGCCCACCCCGGCCTGCTCATACCCGAACTCGTTTCAATCCTCATCCGGTCCGAGGACCGGATGCAACGGGAGATGTGCCCGGAGCACGACGACAGCAAGCCGTTTCAATCCTCATCCGGTCCGAGGACCGGATGCAACCCCCACCGCGTCCAGGTAGATCGCGCACGGCGCGGAGTTTCAATCCTCATCCGGTCCGAGGACCGGATGCAACCGGGAGAGGGTACGATTTCCCGCTCGATGACGAGTTTCAATCCTCATCCGGTCCGAGGACCGGATGCAACATGCCATGGCGGTCGTGAGCTAGGGAGGAGAGAGTTTCAATCCTCATCCGGTCCGAGGACCGGATGCAACGCTGCCGCGGGCGCGGCACTGGCGTTCGCCCGGGCGTTTCAATCCTCATCCGGTCCGAGGACCGGATGCAACGAGGTGTACCCGCACGCAGGCGGCGTGCCGAAGATGTTTCAATCCTCATCCGGTCCGAGGACCGGATGCAACTGCACGCGGTGGCCGGGCGCGATTATGGCTACGTGTTTCAATCCTCATCCGGTCCGAGGACCGGATGCAACTGCACGCGGTGGCCGGGCGCGATTATGGCTACGTGTTTCAATCCTCATCCGGTCCGAGGACCGGATGCAACTGCACGCGGTGGCCGGG
>CAZUGW010000287.1:0-4700 GCA_964620055.1 uncultured bacterium | reverse complement strand
ACGGTCAGTACCGTCGTCATAGCCCACGACGATGCCGGCGGCGGCGCAGGCGCGGATGTAGGAAAGCGCCCAGTAATCGGGGGGAAGGTCGGAGAAGATCGGGAGAGCAGCGGGGATGACAGTCACGATGGCGCTGTCGCGGCTGGTGGCGACGGGGCAGGCGGCGGCGACGGTGAGGGTGACGAGCAGGTCCGCGCCACCGGTGCTCGCGGGAGCGTGGTAGGCAGAGCTCTGGACGGAGGCGGAGGGGGAGAAGCTCCCGCCCGCGCCGCCATCAGACCAGGACCACGCCAGGATGGAGTGGCCTTGGCTGTCGCTGGCGGTGGCGGTGAGCGCGACAGACCCGCCGGCCGTGACGGTGGCGGGGGTGGCGGAGGCGGCCACCGCGAGGGTGTGGCTGCCCGCCGCGAGGCTGTTCAGCGCCTCCCCCAGTTGCCGGCGCGCCGCCTCCACCGCGTTCGGATCGCGGGTCCAGTCGGTCCAGTCCGGCCCGACGGAGCGCGCGACGGTCAGCGCCCAGGGGCCCTGCCCCGCGTTCTTCAGCAACTGCACGTAATCATAGTCATCTACGCCGTCGCGAAGGTACTTCAGGCGCAGGGACGGGACAACTCCGCCAGAGAGACCGACGTCGGCGCCAGGGTAGAGGAGCAGACCCTCCCCGGCGAACGGGTATCCCTCCACGACGACGCTGGGGTTGATCCACGGGTCAGCCGGCCAGACGTCGGCGCGCCAATACAGCAGCCCGGTCAGTCCCAGGCTCTGGCTGATGAACCCGGCCTGGAGGCGGTAGTCGAGCGGCGAGAAGTCAATCTCCCATTTCGGAGAGTAACCGTCCTGCACCAGGGCATTATAGGACCAGGCCGCATCGCCCTTGCCGAGCACATAGGTGACGCGGGGCTTGGCGGCATCGTACATCTTGGGAAGCATGACCCAGATATCTACGGCCGAGTGGTTGGTTCCAGAGCCGTCGTCGTAGAGCTCGGGCGCGGGGGCCATGGTGACCAGGTTCTCGATCCGGGAGGCGTGCATATTCAGGGCCCATTCCCGCATGAGGGCGTAGAGGTTGGAACAGGCGCCGATCTCGTCGGCGGTGTAGGCGTAGAGAAACAGATCGGGCTGATGGAGGGCGGCGGCGGACAGAAAGTCGTCGGGCGACGGCGCGGGATCCATGGCGCAGCGATAGACATCGGCGCCGCTCCAGAAGCCGGCGTCAATGCAGTTCAGGCCCTCCGCGTCCAGGAAGGCGCGCTCGTCCTGGGGCGCGAGGTGCCGAGGCATGAGGCGGTGGCGGAGCAGTTCCTCGGCCTTGATCCGGAAGGATTCCTCGGTCCCAAAGCTGGACTTGAGCGCGGGCTGAAGGGGAAGCGCGAAGTCCCAGACGGTGAGTGAGAGCGTGACCTCGGCGCTACCCTGGCCGCTGGTCACCGTGAAGGTCCCCTGGTAGTCCCCCGGGGCGGCGGTGCGGGGGACGCGCACGTCCACCCAGAGGGGCTGGTTGCGGTTCAGGGCGAGGTCGAAGGGGACGGCATCGAAGCGCGCCCCGACGAGGTCCTGGCCGGTGGCGGGGTCCACGAACGGGATCAGCGCGTCGGGATACCAGCCCGCGGGGTGGGGGCGATTGCGCCCGCCCCAGTCGGGGCTGGAGAGGCCGACATAGACATAGTGCTCTCGATACAGGGTGAGTTGGTCGCGGGCGATGGTTCCCCCGGGGCCGGTCAGGTCGGGAGCGAGCACGTTCACGTTGCTGAGCGCGGCCGGGGAGGCGCGCACGATGAGCTGGAACGACTCGGCCTCGCCGCGCGCCGCGTAGAGGTGGATCTCCGTGGCGCTCCCCGGGGCGGCGTCGGGTGAGACGCGGCCCAGGCTGGGGACGACCCACAGCGTCGGGGCGGCCACGGCGGGCCGCGCGGCCAGGGCGAGCGCGACGGTGAGGAGCGCGAGGGCCGCGCGGGCGAGTCGGTGCGCTAACGGAAACAGACAAATGCTCATCCGCTACCTTCTTCCCCTCTCCCGCCTGCACACTTGGTCTATTCTAGCGGGGGTCGCCCCGGCGTCCCGCGAGGGAATCGCACAGTGTGGGGATTTCCTCCCATGGGGGCCGGAGGGAGGCGGAGCGGGGTGCGGCTTGTCGCGATTTGACAGGTAATCTCCTTGTTTCCTGTGCAGAAAAACGAACTGGTACAGCCGGCCAGCGATGTGGAATATCGGCGGTAGTTCGCGATCGTGAGGAGCGGGGACGGTTCCGACCACGGCGCGGAGGCGGGAGGGAAGAGAGCGATGACCGCGAGACTGCGCGGCGGCCGAAGCCGCCGGAGAGGCGCTCCGCCTGGCCTTCTGGCGTTCCGTCTGATGTCCGTTTTTCGCTACAGAGCCTCCCACTTTTCCCCTTGACAAAGATCAGAAGCGCCTTCTCACGGAGTGTTTTGGAGGATGGTTCCAGTGGGTACAGCAGGGAAGTCTTGCGCGGCGATGGCACCCCCTATGGGCGCGAGGGCGAGCGCTCAGTCACCGCCGACGAGACGGGCGACAGAGGGGCGCTGGGATCGTCTCCCCTTTCGAACGCGGAGGCGGAACGCGAGGAGCGGAGAGCACATGCTGGGGACACACAGTCGTAGCGGCTTGGCCGCGGCCCTGCTCGGGTCGCGTGACGGAACTGGAGCGAGGGAGGGACGAGGGCCTGTACGGAGCACGATAGTCCGGGTTCTCCTACTGGCCGTCATGCTGAGCCTGACGGCGGCGCCGGCGTTTGCCGCGCCCACCGTCTGGGTGGCGCCTTCCATGACACGCGTGCGCCCGGGCGACGCGCCGGGCCCGGCCACGCAGATCAACCTCTATGCCGCCAAGGGAGAGTACGAGAGTTTTCAGATCATCGTGAACGCTCCCGCCGGCGGGCTGTCCAACGTGAATGTGGTCGCCCCCAACCTCGGCGGGCCGCAGGTGACGCTCTACCGGGAGCACTACCTCTACCTGTCGTCCGGCTCGGGGGATTGGGCCTCCAACCGCAACAGGCCGCTGGGACCGGGCTACTACCCGGACGGGCTGATCCCCTTCGTGAACCCCTCCACCGGCGCGGACCTGACGGGAACGCTGGACGCCGTGCCCTTCAGCCTGGCGGCGGGGAAGAACCAGCCCCTCTGGGTGGACCTCTACGTGCCGCGCACCACCGCGGCGGGGCAGTATAGCGGCGTCTTCACCGTCACCAGCGCGCAGGGCAGCGCCAGCGTGACCCTCAACCTCAAGGTGTGGAACTTCGCGCTCCCGATGAAGCCGGCGCTGAAGTCGTGCTTCATGTACTGGCCGACGAGCGACGGGGGGCAGAACCGGGGCGTGCTGCAGTCGGACCAGGAGCTGCTGCGCAACCGGCTGAACCCGGTCACCACCTCCACCTCCTACGAGCGCAGCCTGATTGACAACTTTGGGCTGACGAGCCTGAGCCTGTCGTTCTGGAGCAATGCGAGCGATTCCGGCTCCATCGCTCCGGCGCCGAGCGTCTCGGACGTCCTGGCGCAGAAGGCCCAGCACCAGCAGGACCTCTACTTCTACTGCTACTCGGCGGACGAGGTGAGCAGCCCGTCGCTCTATCCCGGGATCCAGGCCTGGGGCCGCGCCTTCCACGGTGCGGGGGTGGACCAGCTCATCACCATGGCCCCGATTCCCGCGCTGTTCGACGACGGCTCGGGCACGGGGCGCTCCGCGGTGGACGACTGGGTGGTGCTGCCGAAGATGTATGACGCCTCCCGCACCTATTGCAACCAGGCGATTGCGAAGGGGGATGACGTCTGGTCCTACAACTGCCTGCAGCAGGACGATTACTCGCCGAAGTGGCTGTTGGACTACGCGCCGATCAACTATCGGATCCAGCCCGGGTTCATCAACCAGAGCCTGAATCTCACCGGGCTGCTGTACTGGCGGGTGGACTGGTGGACCTCGGACCCCTGGAACAACGTCTTCAAGTGGTCCGGCTACCCGGCGGAGGGGATGCTGGTCTATCCCGGCGCGCAGGTCGGCCTGCCGGGGCAGGTGGAACCCTCGATGCGGATCAAGTATCTGCGCGATGGCGCGGATGATTACGACTATATTCAACTGTTGAAAAATGCGGGGCAGGGCGCGTGGGCGCTGGGGATCGCGCGCACCATCGGCCCGGACTGGACCAACTGGAGCCGCGACCCTAACGCTCTGGAGGCGGCGCGGATCCAACTTGGGAACATGCTCGACAGCCTGGGCGGAGGCGGAGGGGGAGGCGGGCACACGCTGACCGTCACCGCCTCGGCCAATCCGACGAGCGTGGCCTCGGGCGGGACCAGCCTCCTGAGCGCGAGCGCGACGGACAGCGCGGGCCACAGCATCGCCGCTTGGTCCTGGAACGACGGAGGCGCGGGAGGGACCTTCTCGCCGAATGCCGCGGTGCAGAATCCGACTTATACCGCCGCGGCGAACACCAGCGGCAGCAATAGGACCGTGACGCTGACAGTGAGCGCAACGTGCGCGGGGACGACGCCGCTCACGGCCAGCACCGTCGCGACACTGACGGTGCAATCCGCCACGACCACCTCGCACACGGTCACGGCCGCCGCCTCGGCGAGTCCGACGACAGTGGCCTCGGGAGGGACGACGGCGCTCGGCGCATCCGCCACGGACAACCAGGGCCACACGGGGTTCGCGTGGTCGTGGAGCGACAACGGCGCGGGAGGGGCGTTCCT
>CAZUGW010000286.1:0-4739 GCA_964620055.1 uncultured bacterium | reverse complement strand
AGCACCTCCGCCCCAGGGAGCAGGCCGCGCAGGTCGGACTCGAGATCGTCGCACAGCGCGTGCGCCTCTGCCACCGAGATGTCCCCCGGCACCACCAGATGGAGGTCAATCTGGCGCTCCGATCCCGACTTCCTGGTCCGCAGTCGGTGGAACGCGGCCACCTTGGGATAGTGCTCCTCCAGCAGGGACACGATCTGCTCCACCTCCCCGGGCGGCAGCGACTTGTCCACGAGGTGGTCCCAGGACCGCCGGGTGATCTCCCAGGCCGCGCGGGCGATGACCACCGCCACGCCCAGCGCGATGATCGGGGCGAGGTGGTGGGCCTGCTGGAATCCGAGGGCCGTCCCCAGCATGATCACGCCAATTCCCACCAACACCCCGGCCGACGTCCACACATCGGTGCGCAGGTGCCAGGCGTCGGCCTCCAGCGCCACCGAGTCCGTCTGCTTCGCCACCCGGAAGAGCATCCGCGAGACGAAGACGTTCACCAGCGCCGAGAGGCCCATCACCGCCAGGCCCAGGCCCGCCCTCTCCACCTTCACTTCGCCGGTCACGATCTTCCGTACAGACGTGGAGGCGATCAGGGCCACGGCCACCAGGATCAGCATCCCCTCCACCAGACCGGAGATGCTCTCGAACTTGCCGTGGCCGAAGCGGTGCTCCTCATCGGCCGGCTCGCGGGACTTGCGCACGGCCAGCAAGGCCATCACCGCGGCCACCAGATCGAGTCCGGAGTGGAGAGCTTCGGAGAGAATGCTCACCGAGCCGGTGAGAAGCGCGGCAATCAGCTTGGCCCCGGTGAGGGTGATATTGGAGAGTACTGAGACGCTGGCGGCGCGCTGTTTCACGCCGCCTTGAGCGGCATTGAAAGCCATCCCATCACTCCAGGTTCGTGGCTGACGACCCCTGGCCCCCGGCCCCTGAACCCTGGCCCCCGCTCAGAACCGCCGCTTGCGCTTGCCCCCGGCCTTCGCCTTCTTGCGGGCCGCCTTGGCCGCGCGCTCCACCTCGCCTTCCGGTTCCGCGGCGGCCTCGTCGCCATTGCTCGCGTTATACGCGCGCTCGACCTCGGGCGCGGCCGGCTTAGGCGTCACCGGGCGCGGCTTGGGGGCCGCCGATTGGCTCGGGGCGGCCTGCCCTCGCGCCGCGACCCGACCTCGCGCGGACTGCGCCGCCCGCCGCTGGGCCAGCGCCCGCTCCTCCCGCAGCTTGAACACCACCAGCAACTGGCTGGCGTTGAAAATGGAGGAGTAGGCCCCGGAGATCACCCCGACCAGCATCGCAAACGTGAAGTTCCGCAGCGTGACCCCGCCGAAGAAGTAGACCGCGAGCAAGACGAACACCACCGTCAAGACCGTGTTCACCGAGCGCGCCAGGGTCTCGAGCAGGGAGATATTCGCGGTCTCCGCGAACGACCCGCCTTTGCGCAGCCGGAGATTCTCTCGGATTCTATCGAAGATGATGATGGTGTCGTGGACCGAGAAACCGACCACCGTCAGGGCCGCGGCCACGAACGGGCTGTTCACCTCCCGGTGGGTGAGGGCGAATACGCCGATCAGCACCAGCACGTCGTGCAATAGGGCCACGAGGCCGGAGAAGGCCCACTTGAAGTCGAAGTACCGGAGGCGAATCCATACCAGGATGAACACGCAGCCCCACAGAACCGCCTGAATGGCGTTCTTGAGCAGGTCCTTGCTGAACACCGGGCTGACCATCTCCGCGGCGCCCTTGCGGATCCCGGGATAGGACTGCTCCAACGCCGCCGTGATCTTCTCCTCCTGCTCGGCGAGCCGGGCCGAGGGGTTTTTCTCATCCTTGGGCACCAGCGTGCGCACCAGGATCTGATCCTTGCGGTCGGTGGTGTCTCCCGCGATCTGCACCGTCAACTCCACCCCGGTCTCGCGGGTGAGCTTCGCGCGCAGCGCCTCCGAGTTCGCCGCTTCGCCGGCGCTCATCGGCTGGGCCAGCTTATACGTGATCAGCCCGCCGCCGGTGAAGTCAATCCCGTAGTTCAACCCGTGCATCAACAGGGCTATGAACCCGGGGACGATAACCAGCAGGGAGAGCGCGAACCACCAGTTCCGCTTTCCTACCAGGTCCCATTTTCTCGTGCGGAATAGATCTACCACCGTTCCTCTCCCTGGCTCGAAAGTCGCTGCTGCACTGCCTTCATCCCTGCACTTCCTTCGGAGAGACGCCAAACAGGGCGATGTTCCGCCCCAGGTTCGTGTCCACGATGATGCTCATGAATAGCCGCGTCACCGTCACCGCGGTGAACAGGCTCACCGCGACGCCGATGATCAGGGCCACCGCGAACCCCTTGATGGGCCCGGTGCCGAACATGAACAGCACGACGCCCGTGCCGATGCTACACACGTTGGAGTCGAGGATCGCCGTCCAGGCCCGCTTGAACGCCGCTTCCGTTGCCGACCGCAGCGTCTTTCCGGTGCGAATCTCCTCTTTCAGTCGCTCGAAGATGATGATATTCGCGTCCACCGCCATTCCGATGGAGATGATCACCGCCAGGATTCCCGGGAGCGTCAACACTTGGTTCACCAGTCTGATCGCCCCGAGCAGCAGGATGATGTAGACGATCAGCGCCGCGTCCGCCAACAGCCCCGGCAGTCGGTAGTACAGCACCATGAACGCCAGCACCATCGCCAGCCCGAGCATCCCCGCGAAGAGGCTGACTTTGAGCGCGCCCTCGCCGTATTCCGGGCTGATGGTTCGGTTCTCCATGTACTCCAGATCGAAGGGCAGCGATCCCGCGTTCAGCAGGATGCTCAGATCCCGCGCCTCCTCCATCCCGCCTGGCCTGTCGAAGCCGCCCTCGATCACGCCCTCGCCGGGCAGTACGCCCTTGATGATCGGGACCGTGATCAGCTTCTTGTCCAGCACCACCGCCAGGTAGTAGCGTTCGTGGGCGCGGGTGAACGTCTGTAGTTTGTCCCGCGCGGCGCCCTGGAACTCGAACCATACCTGGGTCTGCTGCCCCACCGCGGTGATCACGCGCGAGGAATTGGGCTTCAGGTCCTTGCCCATCACGACGATGGGCGACTCGTCCAGCACCTTCTCCGCCGGCACCTCTTTCCCGAGGGGATCGGTGAATACGTAGCCTTTCCCGGGTACCTCGGCGGGGCGGTGGTCCTCACCGTAGCCGTACTTCTTGGGGATCCACCGGAACTCCAGCACCGCCGTCTGCTTCACCATCTCCTGCGCCTTCTTGGGGTCTTTCACCCCGGGCAGCTCGACGATGATGCGCCGCTGCTCCGGCAGCGCCTGGATGATTGGCTCGGAGACGCCGTAGGCGTCCACGCGGTTCTGCAAGATGCTCTGAATCTGGGTGAGCTTGTCGCCGTTGATCTCGACGAACTGGGGATTCTCGGCCTGCTTCACGTCGGGGAGGAGCTTCGCCAGCAAGGGTAGGATCTTCGCCGCCTGCTGGTCCACGTCGGCCTGGTCAGTCACCCGCGTATGCACGACGATCTCGCCGTTGTTTGTGTCAACGTCAATCGTGCGCTTCTCGGTACCGATCCCGTACATGGGCAGGGCGTTCACGATCTGCGTGTACAATTCGGCCGACTTGTCCTCCGACATGGGCTCCTTGAGCGCGGGGGCGGTGTAGCGGAAAATACCCTCGTTCTGGGCCTGGAGCACCAGGTGCATCCCGCCGCGCAGGTCCAGGCCGAGTTTCAGCCCCAGCGCGGGCTTGTAGAGATAGACCGGGCCCAGCCGCTTGATCGGCGCTACGGGCTTACCCGTGTCGGGATTCACCCGCGCCCGGAACTTGATCGGCTCGAACACCCCCAGCAGGGATGCCACCACGAGCACGAGTACGCCTAGCAACCACCAGCGTATTCGAGCCTGCATGCATTAGCCTCTCAACGCGCGGAAAAACACGCCGCGCACAAAAAAGTTCCCGAAGCATGCTCCCGCGCACGGCGGGGCGGCCGCTTCGGTTAGCTTGATTATAGCGGCGGGCGCGCGGTCTTGTCAACGCGATAGGGTCTAGGGACTCGGGACTCGGGGCTCGGGTCCGGCAACTCAAGACCCCAGCCGTGCCTCCTAGACCCTAACCCCCAGACCCTAGCCCCCGAGTCCCGAAAGGTATCCTCCCCCCTCCCACCTAACATAGAGACGCCCGCCGCCCTCAGGGTGTCGAGGCGGCTGAGACCAGATGCGAGGAGCAGACGATGTTCATTGACGAAGTTATCGCGCGCGAGATTCTCGACTCGCGCGGCAATCCCACGCTCGAAGTGGATGTCTATCTCGAGGACGGAATCTGGGGCCGCGCCGCGGTGCCCTCCGGCGCCTCCACCGGGACGCGGGAGGCCGTGGAACTGCGGGACGGCGACCAGAGCCGCTACCTCGGCAAGGGCGTGCTCCGCGCCGTGGACAACGTGAACGATACCATCGCCAACGAGCTCATCGGCCTGCAGGTTACCGAGCAGGCCGCGATTGACCGGCTGATGATCGAGCTCGACGGGACGGAGCACAAAGCCAAGCTCGGCGCGAACGCCATCCTCGGCGTCTCTCTCGCCGTCGCCAAGGCCGCCTCCGCCTGGCTGGGGCTCCCGCTCTATCGCTACCTCGGCGGCCCCAACGCCCGCCGCCTGCCCATTCCCATGATGAACATCATGAACGGCGGCAAGCACGCCGACAACAACGTGGACATCCAGGAGTTCATGGTGATGCCAATCGGCGCGCCGACCTTCTCGGACGCGCTCCGCATGGGGGTG
>CAZUGW010000285.1:409-4747 GCA_964620055.1 uncultured bacterium | reverse complement strand
GGACCGCGTTACGCAGGGTCGCGCGGTGGGCCTCGGTCTCCAGGGACAGCGTGAGCAGGACTCCCCGCACCTCCTCGGTGTCGTCCGCGATGATCTCGAACCACCGGTTCTCGAGGAGGCTTTCCTCGGTGGCCAGGGCGACGGCGAGCGCGTCGCGTTCCGTCACCACGCCCTTGGCCGCCTCCTCGCGTCGCGTGCGGAGGAGGTCGAGGGAGGCGAGGATAGAGGGGGCGCTGAATCGTCCAGAATCCACGTGAATCTGGCCGGCGCGCATCTGCGCGACCAGCCCCGAGATCAGCCGCGCGTGCCTCACTTCGTCCGCGGCAAGGCTCAGGAATAGCTCGCGAGACTCGGGGAGGGATTCGCCGTAGGCCCGGTAGAGTTCGGCAATGGTCGCCTCATGGGCGGCCAGCAGGCCGACGGCGCTAGTCTGTTCGGCGGGTGAGCGCATCACATTCCTTTCGGCCAGGGACCGTCCCCCGCAGGGGGTTTCTACAGACGGCGGCCGCGTTCCCCCTTGTCCAGGCGAGAGCAGAACTCCGGCGTAGGCTGAGTGAGGGTCGGGACGGCGGTGCGTGGCGCTACCCGCTCGTGCTGGCTACCATCACGATCCAGCGGCCGCGCGTGTCACTGAACTCGCCAACCGCGGCGAAGCCCGTCTTCTCGTAGAGGCGGCGGGCGGGGAGGTTCTCGGGGCGCACCTCGAGACGGACGCGGGGGCGGCCCAGTTCGCGCAGGCGCTGGAAGGCGGTCTCCAGGAGCTGCTCCCCGATGCCGCGGTTCTGCCAGTCGGGGTCAACCGCGAGGGAGAGGAGGCGGGCGGGGACGTCGGCGTCCCGCATTCGTGCGGCGCCACGCAGGTGGAGCGCGTCGCGGAGGAGCGCCCACGCGCCGCGCGGGGAGAGGTGATAGACTCCGCGCAGCCATCGCACGAGCCATTTCGGGACGAGCCAGCGGAACAGGATCGCGTGCAAGACCAGGCTAACATCGGTGACGGCGATGACATAGCCGACGATCTCGCCCGCGGGGGCGTGGGCGACGAGGAGGCAGCCGGGGTCGGCGAGCAGAGGGGCGCGCATCACATCCCCCACGGCGAGGGCGGAGAGTTGGGGGCTGTGGAGGGCGCGCAGACTGTCGGGGAAGGCGCGGAGGTAGACCCGCGCGATATCGTACAAGTCCTCCTTGCGGGCGGACCGCATGCGTACGCGCGGGCCAGGTTGTTCTTCGGGTTTGACCGCCATAGAGCCGAGCGCCGGATCAATATACCCCAACCTCACCATCTTACTCGCCTCGGGCGCGAATCCCGACCCGCGGGCGGCGGTCTTGTCGCGGGAGGCGCACGGGGCTAGAATGACGGTAGCCCTATGAGGGGAGGATGAGTTTGCGCTGGGTCTTGGCCCTTCTCACAACCGCCTGTCTGTTCGTGTTCAGCTCCCTGGGCTTCGCGCGGAGCTACTCGCTGGACCGCATCGAAGTCACCGGTGAGGTACGCTCCGACGGTTCCATGCATGTGACCGAACTCCGCGAGGTCACATTCGAGGGGACGTTCCACGCGTTCGACCGCGAGATTCCGCTCCGGCCGGGCGAGTCTCTCCGCAACGTCTCGGTCTCCGAGCACGGCGAGAAGTACGTGCGAGATGAGAGCGAGCGCCCCGGCACCTACCACGTCTCCTATCCCGGCAACGGACTCAAGGTCTCCTGGGGGTACGAGGCCACGGACGAGACGCGGACCTTCCTGCTGGAGTACGATGTGCTCGGCGCAGTGGTGAAGCACGCCGACGCGGGTGAGCTGTACTGGAGGTTCATTGAGCCCGAGCACGAATGGGAGGCCGAGCGTAGTCGTGTGGAGGTCAAGCTGCCTGGCCACGTGCCCAAGGAGCACATCCAGGTCTGGGCGCACGGGCCACTGCACGGGCGCGTGGATCCCGTGGCTGGCGGCGCGGTGGCCACCTGTGACCCGCTGCCATCGGACACATTGGTCGAGCTTCGCCTGCTGTTTCCCGCGGAAGTGCTCACCGCCCGCCCCTCTCAGTCGCGCGCGCGCGCCGGGGTGACGGCGCAGGAGGGCGCGCTGGCGGAACAGGCCAATCGCGAGCGCGACGCGGCGCGAACTACGATGCGTGAGGACCAGCGGAACGTCCGCGCGAGGGTGATGGAGGAAGAGGGCGCTCTCGCCGGGAGAGCCAATCGCCAGCGCGATTTGGCACGCGTAGAAATGGGCCTACCCCTCCTGCTTGCCCTCCTCATGTTTGCGATGTGGCTGGCGCTCTACCTCCGCTACGGTCGCGAATACCAGGAGGCGAATCCGCCGGAGTACACGCGGGAGCCGCTGGAGGGATGGAAACCGAACGATGTCGGCTATCTCTGCAAGTGGGGTCACCTCGACGCACGGGATATGACCGCGATGGTGATGGATCTGGTGCGGCGGGGCGTGCTGCGGCTGGAGGTAAAGAAGGCGGAATACTCGGGGCTAGTCGGCCTGGCCGCTTCGGCCCTCAAGCTCTTCGGCGCGATCAGCGATGAAGAGCAGTACCTGACCTGGCTCCCTGATTCCACCGGTGAGCTTTCCCGCTCCGAAAGCTACCTCCTCGACAGCATTCTCTTCCGCGATCTGGGCCGGGGCGGGGTCATTTCCATGAGCGAGTTCCGGGAGCAGGCCAAGGGCGATCCGCAGGGCTCTTACAACCGGTTCCAGGTCTGGAAGCGCATGGCCGAGAAGGAGTCCGAGAAGCTCCCGTTGGTTGATCCCGCGAGCAACCTCGCCATGATCGCCGCGATCACGACCTTCGCGGTCATCGCCGTGATATCGGTGATGACCGCGGCCGCGAACGAGCGCTTCACCTTCCTCCTCCCCGCGATCACAGGGGTCGTTCTCGCGGCCGCGTCGGTCAACCTTCGCCGCCGCAACCGCGCCGCCGCCCTGGCCCTCCACCAGTGGCAGGCCTTCCAGCGCTACTTGGAGGACTTCTCCCAGCTCAAACAATATCCCGCCCCCGCGGTAGTGCTCTGGGAGCAGTACCTAGTGTTCGCCATTACCCTGGGGGTCGCGGACCGCGTCATTGAGCAGTTCAAGGCGCTCTACCCCATCGCCGTGGCCGAGCACCAGGGCGAGATCTCCTTCTTCCCCAACTGGATCGGGACCAATGGCGCTCCCTTCTCTGCCATGGAATCGCTCGGGAGCGCGCTCAGTTCCTTCAGCACCAACTTCGCCACCGCGACCAGTTCGTACAGCTCCCCGTCCGGAGGCGGAGGAGGGTTCTCCGGCGGAGGAGGGGGAGGTGGTGGAGGAGGTGGCAGCAGTGGCGCGCGCTGAGGAGATGATGTGCTAGCCTACCTCGCGGTCTGCATCTCGGCCCTACTCGTCGCGGCCCTGACACTGTTCTCAGGCTTCGGCCTGGGCACGCTGCTGCTGCCGGCGTTCGCGCTGTTCTTCCCGGTGGAGGTGGCGGTGGCGGCGACGGCGGTGGTGCACTTCCTGAACAACCTCTTCAAGCTGGGGCTGGTGGGAAGGAGCGCGGACCGGCGGATTGCCCTCATCTTCGGCCTGCCGGGGGTGGCGCTCTCCTTTCTCGGGGCGTGGGTGCTGACGCGCGTCTCGGACGTTCCAGCGATTCGAAGCTACATGATCGGCGCGCAGCGGCATGACGTTACGACGGTGAAGATCGTGATCGGAGGGCTGATGATCGTGTTTGCACTGCTGGACCTCGCGCCGAGGCTGCGCAAGCTGGAGTTCGGGCGGCAGTGGCTGCCGGTGGGCGGCGCGCTGAGCGGCTTCTTCGGCGGCATCTCGGGCCATCAAGGGGCGTTGCGCGCGGCGTTCCTGGCCAAAGTGGGACTGACGCCGCGGGCCTTCATCGCCACCAATGTCGTCTGCGCGGTGATGGTGGATACCGCGCGGCTGATCATCTATGGCGCGGCCTTCCTCGGAGGGCACGTGCTGGCGGTGCGGCAGACCGGGATCGGCGGGCTGATCGCGGCGGGGACGGTTTCCGCGTTCGTCGGCTCGTACCTCGGGGCGAGGCTGTCTCGCACGATGACGCTGGAGTCGCTGCATCTGATCGTGGGAGTGATGCTGATCGGGATCGGGGTGGCGCTGGTGACGGGGTTGATTTGAGGGGTATGCGGGACGAGGGAAAGACAGTGCAGAGGTGGCGCAAACTAGCGCGGGTGTTGCGGGCGGAGACGTATGCTCTCTATCTCGCGTGCAAGCACCCGAACACCCCGTGGCCGGCGCGCGTGGTGGGGGCGTGCGTGGTGGCGTATGCGCTCAGCCCGATTGATCTTATCCCCGATTGGATCCCGGGGATCGGGTATGTTGACGACCTGGTGTTTATCCCC
>CAZUGW010000285.1:0-399 GCA_964620055.1 uncultured bacterium | reverse complement strand
GGAGGTGATGGCGGAGTGCCGGCGGGAGGCGGAGCGCAGGATCGGTGAACTGAAGCCGAAGCTGTGGGCCGCGGGCGCGGTGATCGTGGCGACGTGGTTGGTGGTGATTGCGTTGGTGGCGAGGTGGGTGATGAGGTTGGTGAGTTAGGGGAGTTGTTCAACGCAAAGGCGCAAAGAACGCGAAGGGACGCAAAGGAATACTCATCTCGCCTTGAACGCTCCCTCCAACACCTCGATCTTCCGCACCCGCCCCGCGGGGGTGAGGTAGACCTCGACGATGTCGAAGCGCATGATGCGCTCGCGGCGCTCCTTGACTTGCAGGTACATGGAGGCGGCGCGGATGATCTGGCGTTGTTTCCAGGGCGTGACCTGGTTGCGCGGCGAGAATTCGTCCACGGC
>CAZUGW010000284.1:0-4780 GCA_964620055.1 uncultured bacterium | reverse complement strand
CGGCGGGCCGGGCTGTCTCGGGCCGAGTTCGAGGCTTTGAGGAGAGGATGAGATGGAGTACAGTGTGATCCTGACGCCTGAGCCGGAGGGCGGTTTCACCATCACCCTCCCGGCCTTCCCCGAGTACGTCGGTTTCGCCGAGACCGAAGAAGAGGCCGTTGCGCTGGCCCGCGAAGGAATCGTCTTCGAGGTGGAGCGCCTGCGCGACCAGGGCCAATCTCCGCCGGTGGAACCCGGTCCCTCCAAGGTCCTGCAGGTAGCGGCGTAGCGGCGCAGGTTCGCCACCTCCCCACGACGCCTCAGTCCTTGGCTGTGCTGGTGCATGTCCGCGCTTTGCCGCTCTGACGCCAAGGTATCCTCGTGAGCCGTGACACATCGCCTGACCGGCGTGCTATAATGTCTCCACTCGTCCGAAAGGAGCCTGACCCATGTCGCGACGTCACGCCTCACTTGCGTTGCTGTTCGTTTCGCTGTTCGCGGTGCTCGCCGTGCAGAGTTACCCCGCCGGCGCGCAGGCCAACGCTCCCGTCCCCAGGATTGTCGTCTTCCAGCCGGGCTACACCGACCTGCCTGGCCAGGCCAACCTCGTGCGCGCCCATGGCGGCCAGCCGCTTCAGGGCTTGGAGATCGTGAATGGCCTGTCCGCGATGCTTCCGCCAGGGGCCGAGGCCGCGCTGGCCCGCCGCGCCGAGGTGCTGCGCGTCGAGGATGATCCGGAGGTGCACGCGCTGGTCCCGGGACAGGGCAACGGACCCAAGCCGCCGCCCCCGCCTCCTCCCCAGCCGGCGCAGGTTCTGCCCTGGGGTGTGAACCGCATTGACGCCGAATACGCCTGGTCTGTCACCCGCGGCGCGGGGATCAACGTCGCGGTGATTGACACTGGCATTGATGCCACCCACCCCGACCTCGCCGCCAATATCAAGGGGGGCGTGAACTACGTGCCCTACCGCGGCTACATTGACCCCAACCGCTGGAACGATGACAACGGGCACGGCTCCCATGTCGCCGGGATCATCGGCGCCCTGGACAATGCTATCGGCGTCGTCGGCGTCGCGCCGGAGTGCTCCCTCTACGCCCTCAAGGTGCTGAACAAGAGCGGGATGGGCTATACCAGCGACGTCATCGCCGCCATCCAGTGGTCCGTTACCAATGGCATGGATATCGCCACCATGAGTCTCGGCTCCAATTCCGCCAGCCTTTCGGAGCAGCAGGCCTGCGACGCCGCGGCCGCCGCCGGGCTGATCCTGGTCGCCGCCGCGGGCAATGACGGCGGCGCGGTGGACTATCCTGGCGCCTACTCCTCCGTCATCGCGGTGGCTGCCACCGACAGCACCAACACCCGCGCCTCCTGGAGCAGCATCGGCCCCGAGGTGGACATCGCCGCCCCCGGCGTCAGCGTCTACTCGTGCTATAAGGGCGGCGGCTACGCCACCCTCAGCGGCACCAGCATGGCCACCCCGCACGTCACGGGCACGCTCGCCCTCGTCCTCGCCGCCGGGCGCTCCACCAACCTCTGCCTCAGCGCCGACGACCTGCCGCCCGCGGGCGTGGATATCTACACCGGCTGCGGTCTAGTGGACGCGGGGGAGGCGGCGACGGGGATCGCGAACTACGGGAATAACTAGCCTGTAGGGCGGGCGTGCCTACGCCCGCCCAGTTCCCGGGACGACTGCCTCGGGAGCTTCTACTGTGGCCGACAGACAAAGGTCACGTGGAACGGGTCCGCCGGTTCGCGTATCACCTCGCCGATGGTGAGGGCCTCGCTGATCCGCGCGACGACCTTGTCGTAGGTGTAGGGAAGATAGTCAACGCACCAGTGATGCTGCGAGTCGCCTTTCCAGCGCGGGCGCCGACAGCTTCCCAGCGCCAGTCGGTGCAGACCGAGACGGGGGAGGCGGAGCTCGAGGTTGAGGCGATTCATCTGCGGGAAGCACGGCAGCCCAATGATGACGTGGGTGCGGGCGGCCTCGCCTAACTGCCGGCAGCACGGTTCCAGCAGGTCAAACGGGAGATGCTCCAGCACCTGCGCGCACAGCACCACGTCGAATGACTTGGGCGCGGCGCACTTCCCCAGTTCGTGCACGCTGCCCACGAGGTCGGGTTTGAGCGCCGGGTCCAGGTCACAGGTCGCCACCTCGATCCCGCGGCTCCGCAGAACCGCGGTCACCGTGCCGTTGCCGGGGCCGATCTCGAGGACGCGGCGGGGTTGGCACTTGAGCACGCTCCCCACCTGCACCCCGTAGTTCGCCCAACGATCCGCAGTCTCGTAGCCGTGGTGGTAGTGGTCTGGGGTGACCTGCACCTCCGCGCGAAAGCCTGCCTCACTCTTCCCAGTCATCGGCCTCCCCTCCCCGGTGGTCATTGCCACGGCCTCTGAAACACCATCACAAACTCATGCGCCTTATTCACCCGGAACACCGCCGGATACCCCAGCGGCCGGAACGCGTTGTACTCGTGCCGCCGGTCCCAGATGATGATATCGTCGAGCAGATAGCCTTTGCCCTGCAGTGCCGTCGCCAGGTCGGAGTGGAAGGGGTAGGAGGCGCTGCGCTTGCGCAGGTCCATCACCACGACGACGCAGTAGGCCCCGGGGCGGAGGGCGGCGTGGACAGTCCCGAACACCTCGGCCAGCGCGGCGATGAACTCGCCGTAATCCGCGATTCGCACCAGGTCCTTGGTGTCGTCGCCGTAGTTGCGGATCTCCTTGCGGTCGGCCGAGCGTCGGCGGGTGAGCACATCCCAATAGGGCGGGGAGGTGACCACCAGGTCCACCGTCCCTGGTTCGACGTGCTCCAGCACCGCGCTCGCCGGCGCGCAGATCACCCGACACCCATGCTCACACGCGCCGAGGCGCGTTTGCGCCTTCTCCACGTACTCGGGGTTGATGTCCAGCCCGAGCCCCGTGCGACCTGATTCATGCGCGGCCAAAACGGTTGACCCGAGGCCGCAAAACGGATCGAGGACGAGCGTGCCCTCCGGCGGCAGGAAGCACTCCAGCACTCGCCGCGGCAGTTCCACGGGGAACATCGCGGGATGCTTGAGCCGCAGTTCTTCCTTCGACTTGCGCAGGTCATCCCAGACGCTGATGGAGTAGCGCGTCCAGGTGCGGCCGTCCAAGGAATTCGCGCGGCGCTTACTCATTCGCGCCCTCGAGGACGGCCTGATACAAGGCCCGCCGCGGCAGGTCCCTCCACTTCGCCACATGCGCCACCGCCCGGCTCGCGGCCATTCCCGCCGCGATGAGTTCTTTCGCCTCCGCTACTCCCGCGGCGAGATCGCCTGCCTTCTTCTCCACCGACGCTCCCTCCACCACTACCGTCATCTCCCCCCGCGGCGCGTGTTCGGTGAAATGGGCGATCAGCTCCGACAGCGTCCCGCGCGCCACCTCCTCGAACTTCTTGGTCAACTCCCGCGCGCAGACCGCGTTGCGGTCGCCGAGCACCTCGCGCAGGTCCGAAAGAGACTCTATCAGCCGATGGGGGGCCTCGAAGCACACGATTGAGCCGGGCCGATTGGTGGCGCTCTGCAAGGCCGCCCGCCGTGGTCCCGGTCGGGCCGGGAGAAAGCCGAAGAACAGGTACTCCTGCGCGAAGAACCCTGACAGCGCCAAAGCCGTCGCCACCGCGGTAGGCCCCGGGATCGCGGTCACGGGAACGCCGGCGGCTACACAATCTCGCACCAACTCCGCCCCCGGGTCGCTGATCCCCGGCATCCCCGCGTCGCTCACCACCGCGACGTCCTTGCCTCCGCGTAGCAGGGCGATGATCTCTTCCCGCCGCCGCGGGCCGCTGTGTTCGTGATAGCTCATCAAGGGAGTGTGGATCTCATAGCGCGCCAGCAGCTTCTGCGTCTCCCGCGTATCCTCGGCCGCGATCACGTCCACCTCGCCGAGCACGCGCACCGCGCGCAGGGTGATGTCCTCGAGATTCCCGATAGGGGTGCCGACGAGGTAGAGCGTCCCAGCCATCACCACACCTGAAAGCGGAGGATCGCGCCGATCACGGCGCCCACCACCGGGGGAAGATAGGCTCGGCCATACTGCGCGAGGTGCCGCGACAGCGTCATCCCGGACTCGGGGAACAGCGAGAGCGGAACGAGAGCCGCCGTTGCCATCCCTACCACCGCGGCCACCGTCGCGATCACCTGGATGGAGACATCACGGTGCCGCCGCGATCCCAGGAACGCCGCCGAAGCCACCACGAATCCCATCACCAACCCGGCGATGATATCCAGCCATAGGAGGAAACCAAACACTCCCCCCAGGGCCACGCTGACAGTAAGCGCGATCACAGTCGCCCGCGCAATCAGACCCCGCGTCGCCAAGCCGAGGGCCCGCGGACTTTGGCGCAGACACTCCTTGCACCTCACCCCGGTGGCGCCGTGGCCCACGCAATCCGGGCACAGCGGCTTGCCGCAGCGCCCGCACGAGACCAGGGTTTCGACGCTCGGATGGTAATGGCAGGTCGGCACGGTTTCCCTCGGGAGACGCGGTACACCTATCTATACCATCATTCCCCGTCCCCGCTCCATCGCCCCCAAGAGAGCGAAGGCGCCTCCGCTTGACGGAGGCGCCCTCGAACTGTTGACTGTAATTGCTGAGGTGAGTGAGCCGAATCGCTACTCGCTCTTCGCCAGCGCCCGCGCCGGGGTCCGCAGGTGGGCGATCCCGCACTCGCGATCCCACGCCAGCGTCGAGCCAGTCGCCTGTGCGAAGAATCGAACCGGAACGATGGTCCGCCCGTCGCGGAGTTCGGCCTTCGCTCCCATATCCACGCCCTTG
>CAZUGW010000283.1:0-4790 GCA_964620055.1 uncultured bacterium | reverse complement strand
CGGTTTGATGTCACGCCCGGAACTCTCCATCTGCCTCGTCAATTGGAATACGCGGTCCGATCTCGAACAGGCGCTCACCTCCGTTCTCCAGGCCGACCCCGGCCTGCCGACGGAGGTGGTCGTGCTCGACAATGCCTCCTCGGACGGCAGCGCGGAGATGGTCGCAGCGCGTTTCCCGACGGTGCAACTCCTCCGGAGCGCGGATAACGTGGGGTTTGCACGCGGCTACAATCAGGCTGCTTCGCGGACGATCGGACGCTATCTGCTGCTGCTGAACCCCGACACCGTCACCCATCCCGGGGCGCTCAAGACGCTGGTCTCGTTTCTCGACACGCACCCCCAGGTCGGCGCGGCGGGGCCGCGTCTGTTGAACAGCGATGGCAGCCTGCAGTTCTCCTGCCGCCGGTTCCCCCGGCCCGTAGCGGCGCTGTTTCGCAACACCCCACTGGGCAAGCTCTTCCCGCGAAATAAGTACACGCGGGAGTACCTGATGACCGACTGCGATCACACGCGCGAGTCGGAGGTGGACTGGATTTCGGGCGCGGCGATGTGCGTGCGCAGGGAGACCTGGGAGCAGGTCGGCGGGTTCGATGAGGGGTTCTTCATGTACGCGGAGGATATGGACTGGTGCCGCCGCGCGCACGAGGCGGGCTGGGGAGTGTGGTATGTGCCGAGCGCGGAGATCATGCATCGCATCGGGCGCAGCAGCGATCAGGTCCCGCTGAAGATGGTGATTGCGTTCCATCGCAGCATGGCGCGGTTCTACCGCAAGCACTACGCGCCGGCCTGGCCGGCGCCGGTGCGGTGGGTTCCCGCCTTCGGCGTCTGGGTGCGCTGCGGCACGGTGTTACTGGAGACCCTATGGGCGCTATTCCTGAGCCGATTGCGAAGGAGAGGGTGAGATGAGACGAGCCCGCGACCGGAGCGCTTCGCTCGCGCCCCTACTGGTCATCCACGACGCGGCGATCCTGCTCGCGGTCTTCTACGCCCCCATCTTCTGGGGCGGGTTCGGCTCCAGCGGCCTGACGATGGCCGCGACGCTGGTGAGCGTCGCCGCGCTGTGCGCCCTGGTCTGGCGATGGCGCGCGCTTGGGGCCGGGCCGGCCGTGATCCCCAACGCGATCCACCTCCCGGCGCTGATCTTCCTGGCCATCTCCGCGCTCAGCGCGTTGTTCAGCGCCAGCCCGCACTCCAGCGCGCTCGAGTTTTCCCGCCTCGTCACCGGCGCGGTCCTCTTCCTGCTGGTGGCGAATCGGGCGCTGCTGCCCGCGGCCCCGACCCGGCCGGTGATGGCGATCTTCGCCTCCTCGCTGCTGGTGATCCCGTTCGTGCAGACCTCGGGCGAGACCGGCGCGTGGCTGGATGTGTTCACGGCGCTGGCCGTGATCTGCGTCTGCGCGTTCCTGATCGTCCACCGCAACTCGCCCGATCCCGTCCGGCGGTGGATGGAGGCCCTGGTGCTGTCCGCGGGCCTGGCCGTGGCGCTGTACGGCGTCAGAGAGAAAGTCTTCGCACACTACTACCTGAACAACCCCACCTGGCAGATCTTCAGCACGTTCTTCAACCCGAACGAGTTGGCCGGGTTTCTGGCCCTGGTGATCCCGGTCGGGGTCGCGGCGGCGCTCTCGCCGCAGAAGCTGTGGAGTCGGCTGATCGTGGGATTCGCCGCGCTCGCCTTGGCGATCGCGCTGGTCCCGACGCATTCCACGGGCGCGTACCTCGCGGCGCTCGCGGCGCTGGTCTGGGCGGCGCTATTCCTGGCCCTCACCAGCCGGCAGGCCCGCCGCAACTTCGTGCTGGTGTCGCTCGCGTGCGTCCTGGCCGCGATCGCCGGCGCGGTGGCGCTGAAGAGTCTCCCCGGCGCCTGGCCCAAGGTCGCCGCCGCGTTCGACGTGCAGCGCGCCTCCAACATGTTCCGGATCCTCACCTGGAAGAGCACGCTCATCATGGCAGCCCACCACCCATGGCTCGGCGTCGGCCCCGCGGCGTTCAAGAGCGTCTACATGAACTACGCGCAGTTGGGCTATACTGAGGCCGCGCACGAAAACTACCTCCAGGTATTGGCCGAACAGGGCGTGTTCGGAGTGGTTGCTTTCCTCTGGCTCCTGGGGGCGATGTTGTTCACGGGTTGGCGTGCGTTGCGCCGCCCGGGCGCGGATCGTGGGAGCCGTCTGCTCGCGGCCGGCGGTATGGGCGGGGTGGTCGCGCTGATGGTCCACAGTTTCGTGGACTACGGCTGGTACATCGGCGCGACGAACCTCAGCCTATGGTTCGTGGCAGGGGTGCTGGCCCATCTTTCGCATGGACGCGCGCTGGCGGTGATTGCCGCCCCTGTCGTAGATGACGCGCCGAGGGGCAAGCGGCGGCGACTCGCCAATCCATCACCCGTCACGCCCGCCCCGGCCGACCCGGTTCATCCCCTCCCCTGGCCCAGGGGCGCGGTGGGACGCGCGGCGGCGCTGTTGAGCCTGGCCCTCGCTCTGTGCGCCTGCACCTGGGTGGCGGCGCGGAACGCGCTCGCCCAAGACACGATGAACCAGGGAGACGCCGCGGCCACCGCCGCGGTGACGGCCCAGCAGCAGGGAGACATGGCGGTCGCGGTGCAACGCTATCGCGAGGGCCTGGCTTTCTATCAAGCCACCGTCGGCTATGACGCCGGATGGTCGTTGGCCCATGAGAAGCTAGGCCGTGTCCTGAGAGGCGAGGAGGGCGAACGGGAGATCAAACAGGCGCTTACGCTAGAACCGAAGAGCTTTCAACCCTATCTTACTCTGGCCAGGTCCTATGATGACAACAAGCGCCTCCCCGAGGCGGCGCAGGCCTATGAGGAGTCACTCGCGCGGTTCCCCCAGAACACCCGCGCGCTCCGCCTGCTGGCCGAGACGTATGAGAGGATGGGCGAGGCACAGAAAGCCCTCGACACCTACCGCCGCCTGGCCGATCTCGACGATCAGCCGATCAACCGTTACCGCGCGGTGGACGTTGACGTGGACACGAACTTCGCTTTCGCCTACTACGCGCTGGGCCGGGCGGAGATGCATACCGCGGCAAAGTCCGAGGCCGCGCTCGCCTGGTTTGGGAAGTGCGTGGCGGTGGTGAACGAGTACTTCAAGCCGAATGGCGGGGCGGCCCTCGACCAGATGTTCACCAAGGTGGGCAAGCCGCGCGCGAATCGGGCCGAGGAACTACTCCCGCTGAAGGCCAAGGCGCTGTGGCGCGTGGCCGAGATCTCTGAGGCCGCGGGCAAGCCCGCGGAAGCCGCGGCGAAGCGCAACGAGGCCGTGGCCGCCTCCTCCACTGTCGCGCAGTTGATCGCGGCCGAGGACGAGGGGACGCCCAAGTGACCCCGGCTCCGCCCCACCGCGCGCTGCTGGCGCGACTGGTTGGCCTCACCTCCGGCCTGAGCGCGTTCCTGGCGGTGACGATCTTGCTCGCGGCGGGCATTGGCGCGGAGCCGGTGCCGCTGGCGGTGATCGCCGACTCGGTGCGGCGCGCGCTGGGCCATCTCCCACCCGGCCCGCAGGATCACCTCGCCACCATCTTCTGGCAGCTCCGCCTGCCCCGCGTCGCGCTCGGCGCGATCGTGGGGATGGCCCTGAGCGTGGCGGGCGGCTCGCTCCAGGGCCTGCTGATGAACCCGCTGGCCGATCCGTATCTCGTGGGCGTCTCGGCGGGCGCGGCGCTGGGGGCCAGCGCGGCCCTGCTCTTCCATGTCGGCGACCTCGGCGGAGGGATCGCAAAGTGCCTGATCGCCTTCCTGGCGGGGGCCGGAACGATGGCGATCGTGCTCTGGCTCTCCCGCTCCCGCCGCCGCATCTCCCGCGACGCCTTCATCCTCGCGGGAGTGGTGGTCGGCTCGTTTATGTGGGCTCTGGTCACCATGGTCATGAGCTTCGCCGGGACCGACCTCCAGGTGATCGTCCACTGGTTGATGGGAAACTTGTCCTCGGAGGTGAACTGGTCGGTGGTGGCGGTGGCCGCGGCGGTCTCGCTGGCGGGCTGCGTCGCACTCTACTCCTACGCGCGCGATCTCAACCTGCTCGCGCTGGGGGAGGAGCAAGCCCGGCAACTCGGGGTCGAGACCGAGTCGCTCAAGCTCGGCGTGATCTTGTGCTCCGCGCTGGTCACCGCGGCGGCGGTCTCGGTGAGCGGGATCATCGGCTTCGTGGGGCTGGTGGTGCCGCACATCGCGCGGAAGCTGTTCGGCCCCGACCACCGCGTGCTGCTCCCGGCCTCCGGGCTGCTCGGGGCAGCCTTTCTGGTGTGGGCGGATACGCTGGCGCGCGGCATCGGGGAGTACTTCCCGGTGGGCGTGCTCACGTCGCTGCTGGGCGCGCCGTTCTTCTTCTACTTGCTCAAGAGGCGATAGGCGAAGAGTCGAGGAGTCGAGGAGTCGAAAAGACGAAGAGGCAAGGAGATGTAGGGTAGGCGGGCTATGCTGGAGGCATTGGCGATAACTGTTGGCTACGACGACAGCCCCGTGTTGCGGGAGGTGAGCCTGTCGGCCGCGCGGGGGCAGTTCATCGGCCTGGTCGGCCCCAACGGCTCCGGCAAGTCCACGCTGCTGCGCGCCCTCAGCCGCGTCCTCCCGCCCAGCCGCGGTCAGGTCTTGCTCGACGGGGTGGACGTCTATCGCATGCCGGCCCGCGACCTGGCGCGCCGCCTCGCGGTAGTGGCGCAGGACAACCCGGTGCATTTCGACTTCGCCGTGCGCGACGTGGTGTTGATGGGCCGCGCGCCGCACCTCCCTCGCTTCGGCCTAGAGCGCCCCCAGGACTACGCCATCGCCG
>CAZUGW010000282.1:0-4794 GCA_964620055.1 uncultured bacterium | reverse complement strand
TGGCGGAGGGGGAGGGGAAATAGGTGACTGTGGGGCTGTTGAAAAAGTGCCTGCGCGACATGAGCGACGCGTTCTGGGACGCGACTCAGGCCTCTGCGGGCAACCTCGTGCGGAGCGCCTTCGAATGATTGCCCAAAGACGACTTTTTCAACAGCCCCACTGTCCCCAATACCGTTTACTTAGGGCTGAGAGGCTCCACATTGGCAGCCAAGGCACCCCGTGGAAGGGTGCAGGCGTGGCGCACCGGGCGCGCACTGTCACTAAGTAAATGGTATTGCCACTGTCCCCTATTCTCTCACCCGCCTCAAGTGCAATGCCGATGTGCGCTGGCCCGCTCCCCCGAAACAGCCCGGACACCGAAGTCGGCCTCGTGTCTATGGCAGCAAAGTTGAGTTCGCACCTTACCATGAGACCCATCGCCAAGAAGCTCCCGTGCGCATCGGCGCACAGCGCTATCTCGCCACCTTCAGCTTTCTGGATGCCATCCCGCGGCGCTTCGGGCAGCTCTGCCGCATCGTCATTCTCGCCTGGCTTTTTCGCGTCATGGGCAGACATGCTCTCCAACGCAAAAACGCCCTACTTGCGCAACTGCGCCATCCCTTGCTTCAGGGAGTGGCCGGAGTATAGCCTAGTGATCGTACCCGATTACCACACCCCAGAGCAGGTCCTCGAGCCTGCCATCATCGATGCCGGTGATGAGCATCTCTCTCCCCCACGTGTAGATAGTGAACTTGTAGGGCGCGTTGGCACTGTCGACGTGTCGGAGCAGCACCCAGTGGTTCGGTGAGTTCGTTGCCTGGTCCCACCCGGACGGGTTCCCGCCTGGCAGGAAGTTGGCATCGATCATCAATGCCACGACGCTGCCGCCTGCGAGCGCATTGGCCGCCTTCTGCAGGGCCTTCTTCTCCCCGTAGACATAACAGGAGTCGTAGCTTGCGCTCGGGCAGAGGAGCAGCTTCTCAAACCACTTACGGACCTCTCCAGGCCAGGTTGCCGCTGCCACCTTATCTCCCGGGTCCATGTCAAACACGACGTTCTCGAAATCGCGCATGCTGGCCGCGAGCATCCAATCCACGTTGGCATTCGCGTTCGCCATGCTCGCCGGCACCGACTGGGAGTAGAGGTGGCTATCTGGCTTGACGACGTAGTCCGGAGTGGCCGCGAACTGTCCGCCCTCGTACATCGAGCGAGTCATCTGGACGTACCGCTCTGGGTTCTGGTCGGCAAGGGCGACAAGCACGGCTACCGGTCCGCAGAGGTTCTCCTGGCCCTGGTACATCACAGTCGGCTTCGCGATGCGCGCCTTGATCTCGGCGATGAGCGTCGCCTTGGCGATAGCGGTGAACTTGCCGGGCCGGGACGACTGCTGGAAGTCGGCGAGAGCCGCGTATGCGCGATCCTGCTTCGAGGTCGGCGTCCCCACCGTGAAGGTGAGGGACTTCATCGCTCTCCCGTACGGCGGGGCGGAGGCCGTGAATGTGACTGTGTAAGAGCCCGTTCTGTCAGGGGTGAGAGAGGCCGTCAGCGTGGAGGTGCCCGTGAGCGCCGCCGTGCTCCCGGGCGGCCTCCCCGTCAGCGCCCACGTGAACGACTGCACCGGTTGCTGCTCGACGCCCTCTCCAGGGGTCACTATGGTCACTGCCGCCGCTGCCTTCACGCGTACGAGCTGGCCCACGGACGGCTTGTCGAGGAGCTTGAGCGAGGCCGCCACCGTTACCTTGGGCGGCGGCGGCGCGTCCTGCTTGGGCAGCGCCATCGCCGGGCCGCCCATCACGACCATTACTGCGACGCTCAGTGCCATCGCCACGACTGCGTGCGGAACGCCGGATATCCATCGGCTAGTCCGGAGCGACAGAGCTGTGCTGTCTTTCATCGTGGATGTCCCCTTTCCCGCTAAGTTATCCGATGCCGGCTGCTTCGGCGCCGTCCTCGCGGTCGGCCCTTGCGTGACAGCCGGGGCCCTGTTGGGCACCCTCACGACGCGCGCAGAGATGGTGATGCTCCGGGTCTGGGCCCCGGCGGTCACAGTCGCCGCGCCGGCGCGCTACCGGCGCTCAACCTGATAGTCCACGTAGTACCAACCGTGCTCGTCATCTCCATGAAAGTCCAGAGACATCCCCAAGCTCTGCTGTGGTTTCAGCTTCATCTGTAGCTCCTGGGCTGTCCAGCTGTTGGTCAGGGCACCGGCCCCTATCTGTAGATCCGAGCACACCCAGTCCACGATCTTCTTGGCCAGTTCGCCGGCTGCCTTGACTGCGCCACCGGCGATCGGTCCGCCTCCAAGCATGGAAACGATGGCGGAACCGGCCGTCGTGAGCCCGTTGATGATGTCCTGCGCCGTGGCGGCGTCCCCTGAGTCGGTCTCTACCAGACTCGTCACGAGCACTAGGTGGTACTTGACGTCGAGCCAACCCCCGCTCGGCGAGCTCCCTACGACGGCATCCGCAGCCGGGTAAGGCCGCTTCTCGGTCTCGTTGATGCTCTGAGGGCCCGCACGATCCGCGTACGGCTGTCCGTCTGCGAGCACCAACCAGAGTGTGTAGACCTCATCGTTGGTCCACTCCGTGCCGAAGACCGAGTCGTCCGTTTCGTCCCGGCACCACATCTGCTTGAAGCGGAACCGGTAGCCGGGGACGCCCACCTGATAGGTTACGACGTTGCTCGGACGGTGGACGGTCGACCCAGGGAGTGAGACCTGGACCGAATGCCAGCCGGTCCACACAGTGTCGGGCACGGGGAACTGGAACTGCGTAGATCCCCCGCCCAAAGGCGTCGCGGTCACCGTCACTGGTGGGGGAGCCGGTGTCAACCCATCGATGTTGGTGAACGCTATGGCGTGCGCCACACCGGGTACCAAGTTGCGCCCGGTGATGATAATGCCCTGCGAAGGCTCGTGCAAAGCAGGCGCTATGTTGTCAATCTGCATATCGGGCGCGTTCACCGTGAACATCACGAAGTCCGATTGCTTCGTTCCGGACACCACCACCCGCAGGTGGTAGATCCCCGGCGCGATGGAAGCTGGCAGGTCGAACTGCACTTCGGACGCGGTCGCCCCTGTGACTTTGACATCGTATGCCTTGTGGTTGTTGTCCGGGTCCAGGACCCAGATCTCCACCGCGTTGCTCGAGGCCTGGGGCGAGAACGCGCCTCCGACTGCCGTCAGATGCTGACCCGGGGCGTACCCATACGCCGGAGCGATGGGGCTCAGTCGATCCACCCATGGCCGCAGTATGGGGGTGGGCACAGGCGGCCCTGGCAGGCCCAGCAGCTGGGCGGCCTGGGCGGGGGCGATCGCCGTGTAGGGAGCCCGGCCGATGTTGCCTGTCACGAAGTGGCGTTGCGCGACATCACCGGGCATGGCCGAGAAGTCACTCACGAGCTTCTTCAGTACTGCATCCGTGAGCGCTGGGTGCCCCGCGATAGCCCGCGAGAAGGCCCGATCGAGTTCGTTCTGGTCTCGTGCGCCCGAGACGTGGCGGGCTGCGAGATGAACGAGGATGGGGAGCAACGCGTCCTTAGCCCTAGGCGTTGGCTGTACCTTGAGGAAGGAGAACCCCTTCCCACCCACCACGAGCCGAGGCACTGCCTTCATTGATCCGGGCCGAGCGCCCCTCGCCGGTGCGGGACGAGTAAGCACTTGCGCAGCCGCGTGGCCCAGACCTGGGGTCAGGACCAGCGCCATGACGGCCACAATGCAGGCGGCCGTACCAGACATCTGCCCAACTGTGAGACGGAACTTCCGGAAAGCCATGGCCCTCCTCCTTGTGATGCCTACGGGCACAACGCCCGCTACCTCATGGATCAGGCGGACCAGCAACCGGTCTCTCCTACGGCCACCATCCCTGCTGTGTGGACCAAGGAGCCGCTGAAGTTGATTATGTCCCGCCCGTAGTGTAAGGTTGGGCGAACTCTCTCTCGTATCTTAGGCTGCCACCCGCTCCTCGTCAAGAAGATTCTGCGATTTCTCGCTGAGCAGTCGGCCCTCGTCCAACGTGGCCTGCGGAGAAATAGGGAGAAATAGGTGACTGTCCCCAATACTGTTGACTTAGGTGATTGTGTGGCATCTAGGGCCAACTCTCAGGAGGTGCTACATGGCCCGCACATCTACCGCTGCCACACAGTTGCCCCGTCCGGTGCTGCTCACCAGCGTAGGGCTGCTGGCGAAGATCATCCCGCTTTCCACCATCTCCGCGGTCTTAGCCGCGGAGGGCCGGGAATCGCAGCGGGAGCGGGCGCTGCCGGCGCCGTTTGTGGTGTATCTGATTGTGGCGCTCTCGCTCTATATGCCGTACTCATTGCGAGAGGTGCTGCGGTGCGTGCTGGAGGGGCTGCGCGCCCTGGACGGCGGGGTGAAGATTGCTACGAAGGGGGCGATCTCTCGGGCGCGCGCGCGGCTGGGCTGGGAGGCGCTGGCGGCGATCTACTCGCAGGTGGTGCGTCCCCTGGCCACGCCCGAGACTCCCGGCGCGTGGTATCGGCGGTGGCGGGTGATGATCCTGGACGGCACCGCTTTGGCGCGGCAACACACCCCGGACAACGCCGAGGAATTCGGGCTGCCGGACAGCAAGCATGGGGAGGGCGCCTTTCCGCTGCTGCGGCTGGTGGGGCTGGTGGAGGCGGGCACGCATGCCGTGGTGGCGGCCGCCTTCGGCCCTTGGAGGACCCACGAGTTGTCCCTGGCGGAAGAGGTGTTGCCGGCTTTGAATTCCGGCCTGCTCCTGATTGAGGACCGGGGCTTTGTCGGCTATGGCTGGTGGCAGCGCGTCGCCGCCACGGGCGCGGCGATCCTCTGTC
>CAZUGW010000281.1:0-4797 GCA_964620055.1 uncultured bacterium | reverse complement strand
AGTTGGGTCACGCCTGCGGGCACAACCTCATCGCGAGCGCGGCGGCCCTGGCGGGCGTGGCGATGACGAAGACTATCTCCCCCTCCGACGCGCAAATTCGCGTCATCGGCTGCCCGGCCGAGGAGACCTACGCGGGGAAGGCGCAGTTGGTGGACCGCGGTCTGTTCGGCGACGTGGACGTGGCGCTGATGAACCACGGGTTCTACCTCCACGTCGGCGGGCGGCCGGCCAGCGGGCGCAAGTCGGTGGTGCTGGAGTTTCGCGGTAAGAGCGCCCATGCCGCGGGCGCGCCGGAGCGCGGCGTCAACGCGCTGGACGCGCTGGTCCTCACCTTCAACGGCATCAGCCTGATGCGCCAGCAACTGCGCGATGATGCGCGGGTGCACGGCATCATCACCCACGGCGGCGACGCGGCGAACATCATCCCGGATTACACCCGCGGCGAGTTCTACGTGCGCTCCTTCGATGTGGAGTACCTGGAGGAGTTGGAGCGCCGTCTCATCGCTTGCGCGCGGGGCGCGGCGGAGGCGACGGGGACGGACCTGACGGTGTCGGCGGCCACGCTCACGATGCTCCCGATTAAGCACAACACCACGCTGGAACGGCGCTACGAGGACAACGTGCGCGCGCTGGGCGCGCCGGTGGGCGACGAGCCGCCGGGCGGAGGCGCGGGGAGCACTGACTTCGGCAACGTGTCCCAGGTCACCCCGGCGGTGCACGCGTATTTCCAGGTGAGCGAACAGCGCGTCGGCGCACACACCCTCGAGTTCGGCCTGGCCGCGAAGAGCGAACAGGGCCTGGCCGGGATGATGGTCGGCGCGAAGGCCCTGGCCCTCACCGCGCTGGACTTGATTGACGAGCCGGGCCTGCTGAAGCGAGTCCGGCGCGAATTCGAGGGGGGCTGAACTGATGGCGGCATCGCTGAAAGAGCGGCTCAAGAATGGCGAGGTATGCGCGGGGACGTTCCTGCTGTTTCTTGCGGGCGGGGATGTGGTAGAGTTCCTGGCGGGGCTCGGGTTCCGCTACTTCTTCCTCGACATGGAGCACAGCGCCTTCGATCTCGGCCGGGTGCGGGAGACGATTCTCGCGGCCCGGGCGTATGGGATCGCGCCCCTCGTGCGCGTGCCGGAGATCCAATACCACCTCGTCACCCGCGTGCTCGACGCGGGCGCGGAGGGGATCATGCTGCCGCGCGTCGAAACGCGGGAGGAGGCGGAGAAGCTGGTGCGGTTCGCGCGCTACCGGCCGGAGGGCGAGCGCGGCATCTCCACGTTCGCGGGGCACAACGCCTACGCCCGCATCCCCGATGTGCCCGCCTTCCTGGCCGAGCGCAACCAGCGCGTGTTGCTGCTCGTGCAGATCGAGACCACCGCGGGAGTCGAGAACCGGGAGGCGATCCTCTCCACGCCGGGGCTGGACGGATGCTTCATCGGCACGGGCGACCTGGCGATGGGGATGGGCTATGCCGGTCAGCCCGACCATCCCGCGGTGATCGCGGAGGCGGAGAAGGTGCTCGCCACCGCGCGGGAACTGGGCCTCCTCACCACGATCCCCATCCGCACACCGGACAAGGTGGCGCAGTGGGTCGCGGGCGGGATGAACATGCTCACGCTCTCAACGGACGGGGGGCTGCTGAGCGCGGGAGCGGGAGTGTTTCTATCCGCCGTGCAGGCCGCGAAGGGTTAGCGCGGCGGCAACCCCACCGCCGCCTCGCACGCCGCCTCCAGCAGTGACGCTCCCAGGGCGCGCATATCATCGTCGGTGCGCCGGTTCCAGGCGATGTCGAAGCCGAGCGTGCGGGCGCGAAGGTGCTCGCGAATCCACCAGGTGTTGGTCACCGCGGGTTCCTCGGGCTTGCTGTTCTGAATCCGCCAGCGCCACACCGGGCCGCCCACCTCGCCCAGCAGCGCGGGGAGGAAGAACCGCGCGGCCTCCTCGTCCTCGTAGCGGAAGTTATCGAGATCGTTGTACATCCAGCCGTGGAGATTCACGTACACCTGCGGGCGCAATTGCTCCGCGAACATGCGGAGGGCGACGCAGGTCGGGTCGGAGGAGCGGCCGAACTCGTGGCAGGTGTCCACCCCGCCTGGCCCGGTGAGACGACACCAGCCCCCGGCCACGCCGTCGGGGTTGGACACCTGTATGAAGTGCGCCGCGACGCGCTCAGTCCACGCCCTCCCGGGGCCGAGCAGCCACCGTAACATCCCGTCAATGCAGTACGCGCCGGAAGTCTCGTAGGGGTGGTTGCCGGCCTCGATGAGAACGTTTCCCGTAGGGGCACGGCACGCCGTGCCCTCTCCTGAGGGATCCGCCTGGGCACGGCGTGCCGTGCCCCTACTCACCGAGATAGCGTAGATCTCCCGTCCCTGCGCGGTCTTGCCGATGGTGTGGACGGTAAGGCCGCAAGTTGGAAACTTGCGCCACTGCTCGAGATCGGCGAGATGATCGGAGTAGCTGTACTTCGGGTTGAGCGAGACCCACGACTCGCCCGGCGGCACCTCGGCGGTCACGTTCACGAACGTGCCCTCCACGTCGCCCTGGACGCGCTCCCAGTGCTCACCGGATCGAAAGAAGAGATGGTGACGCGGCTCCATGTAGGTGAGGTCGCGCCAGTCCACGTGGAGGGTGATCCGCCGCGGCTCCGGGGCGCGGTTGAGGATGAGCGTGTCCATCCGGAACTGGTAGTTCGGGTTATCCTCCTCCTGGGTGGGGACGATCAGGAAGCTCGCCGCCCCCTCGCGCATCACCCCCGCCGGAGTCTGCGGATTCGCGCCCTCGAAGTCGGTGGAGACGGAGAGATCGAAGTCGGTGTCAGGCATGGGGGACCTCCGGTGGATCGGTCCGCACGTCACTTACTTGGGCGACGCGCCAGACGGCGCCTGCGGGGACGTCCATTGTCGCTGTGGCGCGTTGAGATCAATCGGGTGTTCCATCACCCACTTCACCCGGTCGCGCTCCTCGCGCAGGTCAGCGCGGGCAGGGGCCTGCGCGCAGGCCGCATTCAGCTCGGCCAGCGCGAGCCCGAGGGTGGGCTGCATCGCGGTCGGCATCTGGTAACGCGAGGTCATGGCGTCGGCCAGCGCCTTCCGGAAGTCCGGGCTCCTCGATCCGCCGAAATCCACCCAGTCATCCAGCGTCCCGGCTGGGGACGCAGCCACCATCTGCACGTCTCCGCTGGCGATGGTGTCGTCGTTGAGGTAGAGGGGGGCGGCGAACTCGAGGCGGGGGAAGTCATCGGTGTTCAGCAGCCCGCCCTGGGAGATCTGCCGCAGGGCGGCAGGTCCCCGCAAGAGGGCGGAGAGCAGCCGCACCGGAGTGTCGAGCTCGATCGGCGCGAGGTCCTGGGCCACCTCGGGAAGGGCCTTCAGCCGCGCGGCCACTTGCGCGTAGTTCACCTTCCAGGGATGCTTCTTCGACACCAACAGCACGTCTGCGGCGGCGCGGTCTGCCGCCCAGAGGGTCGCCTCCGGGAACACCTTTAGGAAGCTGGCGATGACGGATCGCACTTCCGGGATGCCCATCTCGTAGAAGTGGAACCACTGACACATGACACCATCGTCGGCCAGGCGGTTGCGGCAGGCCTGGAAGTGCTCCACGGTGAAGAGGCTCGAGACTCCTGCCACCCAAGGGTTGGAGGGCTCGGAGATGATGACATCATACTGCTGCGGGGTGGTGGCGAGGTAGGTGCGGGCGTCCGCGAAGATGAGATGGAACTTCGGGTTGCTGAGGACCCCCTGGTTGATACTGAGGAAGTGCGTCGCCGCCTCCGCCACCGCCGGCTCGATCTCCACGCAGTCCACCCGCTGCACGGGATGCAGCGTCGCGCCGCCCGCGGTGGCCCCCGAGCCCAGCCCGACCACCAGCACTGAATCCGTGCGATCGGCGAGCAACAACGGCAGGTGGGCGAGCAATGTCTGAGTCGTAACATCTGACGGCAAGGTCGAAGCATCCACCTTCCCGTTCACCTTCAACACGCGGCACGACGGCGACCCGGGGGGCCTATCAGCCCCCTGGATTGACGCGTCGTACAGCGGCTCGTCGAACACCGAGACGGTGCACGATGAACCTTCGCGGTAGTAGACGAGTTTTTGGACGGATTCGTCCTCGATGTCCCGCGGGGCGACGCGGATATCGAACACGCCGACGGAGATGCTGGCCGGCCTCCAGGAGGGCAAGAGGAGGATCGCGGTGCCCAGGATCGCCAGCGAGATACCGGCCGCGAGGCGGGCGCGTCTGCTCCCCGCAGCCAGCACCGCGACGCCGCTGACGACGTAGAGGGCGGCGCAGAGCAGCGCGCTGGCGCGCAGGCCGAAGTGTGGGTTCGGGATGAGGAGGAACCCGGCGGCGAAGGCCCCCGCGATGCACCCCACGGTGTTGGCGGCGTAGATGGACCCGATAGTGCGGGGGAGGCGCGCCTCCTCCCGCGCGCAGACGCGGCTGAGAATAGGGAAGCTCGCGCCGGCGAGCAGTGTCGGCACGAACAGGAAGGCGAGGATCACGAACACCTCGTCGGTGAGCAGCGCGGAGGCATTGATGCCGTGGCTCACGACCAGCCGCTGGAAGACATGCGGCAGGTGGGCGTAGATGAGGACCAAGACGAGCGTGGAGATCCCGGCCCCGATCTCCACCCCGGCGAACCAAGCGGGGGTAGCCGGCCGCCGCGCGAAAAGTCGCGCGGTCATTACGCTACCCAAAGCAATCCCCACCAGCACGGCGAAGAGCACCGCGGAGAAAGCATAGATCGAGCTACCAGTCAGCAGGCAGAGGGCGCGGGACCACACCACCTCCAGCGCCAGG
>CAZUGW010000280.1:0-4818 GCA_964620055.1 uncultured bacterium | reverse complement strand
CCACCGACAAGCCGCTCTACCAACCGGGGCAGACGATCCATCTCCGGGCGCTGGCCCTGCGGCGGCCGTCGCTGAAGCCCGCGGCGGGCGCGAAGATCACGCTGGAGGTGGATGACGCGAAGGGCAATAAGGTGTTCAAGCAGGTCGAGACGTGTTCTCCCTATGGCATCGTCTCGGCTGACTTCACGCTCGCGGACGAGCTGAACATGGGGACGTATACCGTGCGCGCGGTGTCGGAGAACGCCCGCGCGGAGCGGACCGTGGAGGTGAAGCGATACGTCCTTCCCAAGTTCAAGGTGAGCGCAAAGACGGACCGGCCGTGGTACCTCCCGGGCCAGCGCATGACGGGCACAGTGCAGGCGGACTACTTCTTTGGCAAGCCGACCGCGAAGGCCGACGTGCTGATCACCGTCTCCACGTTCGATGTGGGGTTCCACGAGGTCGCCGAACTGAAGGGCGCGACGGATGAGAACGGGACGTTCAAGTTCGAGACGGACCTGCCGGAGTATCTCGCAGGCCTGCCCCTGGAGCAGGGCAACACGTTCGTGAAGCTCGACGTGGAGGTCACCGACCGGGCCGAGCACACGGAGAAGATCACGCAGACGGTGGCGGTGGCGAAGGACCCGCTGATCATCACCGCGGTGCCGGAGGCGGGCGAAGTGAAGCCGGGGCTGGAGAACGTGGTGTACGTACTGGTTTCGACGCCGGATGGGAAGCCGGTGGCGGGGGCGTCCGTCACTGCTATGCCGGGCTCTGAGTCCATCTCCAGCTATGCGTCGCGCCCGTTCAAGGGCGTAACGGACGCAGCCGGCATCTTCTCCTTCGGCTTCAGATCAAAGCAGAACGAACGCTACCTAGCCATATCAGCGAACGACGTTGCTGGGCATTCGGTGACGCGCACGGTGCAACTCAACCAGGGCGGGGACCAGTCCCTCCTCCTCCGCGCCGACCGCGCCCTCGCCAAGGTCGGCGACACCGTGGGCTTCACCGTGCTCTCGACGAAACAGCGCGGCACGACCTATGTGGACGTGATCCGCGACCGGCAGACGGTGCTGACGCAATCCGTGGACCTGGAGAAGGGGCGGGCGGAGTTCCGGTTGCCGCTGACGCATGACTTGCAGGGCACGCTGCAGGTGCACGCCTATCAGATTCTGCCGGATGAGAACATCATCCGCGATACGCGGCTGCTCTACGTCGCTCCTGCCGATGATCTCACCGTCGAGGTGCGGGCCGACAAAGATGCCTACCGCCCAGGCGACCCCGCGAAGCTGCATTTCGCGGTGCGCGATCAGCAGGGTCGGCCGACCCAGGCGGCGCTGGGCCTGACCATCGTGGACGAGAGCGTGTTCGCGCTCCAGGAGATGCAGCCGGGGCTGGAGCGAGTGTACTTCGCGCTGGAGAAGGAACTGCTGCAGCCGCGCTACGAGATCCATGGCTTCACCTCCGAGGGCGTCATTTCCGGCCAGCTCCCGTTCATCGAAGAGAAGGAAGACGCCGCGCGGCAGCGCGCGGCGGCGGTGCTGTTCGCGGCCTCCCAGACCGCTGAACCGTACACGCTGGAGGCGAACAGCTACCAGGCGCGGTTCGAGAAGGCGATGGAGGAGTGGGCCAAAGAGATGGCCCGGGACGCGGAGCGCATTGATCGCGCGCTGAAGGCCTACTATCAGAAGCATCGCGCCTATCTCGCGGAGAGCGCGGGAATCAACACTCTCGTGGACGAGGGATTGCTCAGGAGACGTGACCTGCGCGATCGCTGGGGCAAGGCCTATCGCGTCCACTGGTCGCAGGTGAACTCGTGGCTTGACAGCGCGGGGCCGGACGGACGTTGGGACACGTCGGACGATCTGCGCAGCATTGGGCAGTGGGCAAGAGATGGCTTAAACTTCGGAGGGCGAGGCGGGGGCGGCGCACGCCGCGATTTAGAGGGGGACTTCGCCTTAGACGCGGCCGCGCCGATGGGCGCGATGGTCCGAGAGGAGAGGGCGGCGGGCGCGCTTCAAGCCACGCCTGCGGCGCCCGCGGTAGCGAAGTCGGCCGAGGCCGGCGCGCAGCCCCAGGTCCGCCTCCGCCAGTTCTTCCCGGAGACGATGTACGTCAACCCGGCCCTGATCACCGATGAGCGCGGCCAGGCCGTCGCGACAGTGGAGATGGCCGATTCCATCACCACCTGGAGACTCCAGGCCCTCGCCTCCTCCCCGCGCGGGCAACTCGGCTGCGCGAGCCAGGGGCTGCGCGTCTTCCAGGACTTCTTCGTGGACATTGACCTGCCCGTCGCGCTCACCCAGAACGACGAGGTCTCGGTCCCCATCGCGGTCTATAACTACCTCCCCGGTGCGCAGACGGTGAAGCTGACGTTGGAGACGCAGCCCTGGTTCGAGTTGGTGAACGATCAGGCGGAGAAGTCACTGGACCTCGCGGCCTCCGACATCAAGGTGGTGCACTTCCGGATTCGCGCGAAGAAGATCGGGAGGCAGTCCCTCACCATCCACGCGAAGGGGTCCAAGCTCTCGGATGCGATCAAGCGCGGCATCGAGGTGCTGCCCGATGGCGAGGAGCGGCGCGACACCTGGAACGACCGGTTGGACGGGACGGTGGAGAAGAAGGTGACCATCCCGCAACACTCCCTCCCGGACGCCTCGACCATCCTCGTGAAGATCTACCCCGGCCTGCTCAGCCAGGCGGTGGAGGGGCTGGACTCGCTGCTCCGCATGCCGTTCGGCTGCTTCGAGCAGACCAGCTCGGTGACCTACCCGAACGTGCTGGTGATGGACTACCTCAAGTCCACGAAGACCGCCAAGCCCGACCTCCAGATGAAGGCCGAGCAGTATATCAACGTGGGCTATCAGCGCCTGCTCTCCTTCGAGGTGAAGGGCGGCGGGTTCTCCTGGTTCGGCGACGCGCCCGCGCATAAGGTGCTCACCTCCTATGGACTGCTCGAGTTCCGCGATATGAGCCGGGTGCACGAGGTGGAGGAGAACGTGATCACCCGCACCCAGAATTGGCTCGTATCCAAGCAGAACAAGGACGGCTCGTGGGACCCGGACCAGGGCGGGATCGCGGAGGGGATCATCAATCGCCAGACCGGCGTGCTGCGGGTCACCGCTTACATCACCTGGGCGCTGGCCGAGTCGGGGTACAAGGGCGCGGCGCTGGATCGCGCCTACGCCTATCTCGACGCGCACTGGGAGGAGGCGAAGGATCCGTATGCGCTGGCGGTGATCGCGAATGCCTATCTCAGCGGTCGCCCCGACGCGAAGGTCGCGGGCCAGGCCGTGGACGCGCTGGCCAAGCTCGCGGTGGTGGACGACAAGGCGGCCTACTGGAAGACCGACGCGCCCACCTTCACCTCGGCCAAGAACGCGTCGGCCGATCTGGAGACGACGGCGTTGGCGGCCTATGCCTTGGTCAAGTCCGGCCGCCACGTGGACCTGGCGAGCAAGGCGATCACGTATCTGATCCGCGGCAAGGACAGCTTCGGCACGTGGCAGACGACGCAGGCGACGGTATGGGCCCTGAAGACGCTGCTGCTCTCCCTCCGCAAGGCCGCGCAGGAGATTGACGCCACCGTGAAGGTGGAGGTGAACGGCAAGCCGGCCGCCTCCTTCCGCATCACCCAGGCTGACTACGAGGTGGTGCGACAGGTGGACGCGAAGGAGCTGATCCGCACCGGCGCGAACGACGTGAAGATCACGCTCGACGGCAAGGGCAGTGCGCTCTACCAGATCGTCGCCAAGTACTACGTCCCGTGGGCGATGGTGAAGCCGCCCGCGCAGGAAGTGCTCGAGATCAACCTCAGCTACGACCGCACGCAACTCGCGACCAATGACACCATCGCGGCCACCGCCCGCGTGGTCAACAACGCGCCGCGCGCGGCGGAGATGGTGGTGATTGACCTCGGGATCGCGCCCGGTTTCGAGGTGATGGCGGAGGACTTCCAGCAGCTCGTGGACAAGGGCGCGATCAAGAAGTTCACTGTCGCGGCGCGGCAGGTGATCGTCTATCTCGACAAGCTGGAGCCGCGTAAGCCGCTGGAGTTCACCTACCGGATGCGGGCGAAGTTCCCGATCAAGGCGGCGACGCCGGCGTCCAAGGTGTATCAGTACTACAACCCGGAGATCTCGGCCACCGCGAAGCCGGTGGAGTTGGTGGTGCGGTGACTGTAGGGCGGGCGTGCCTACGCCCGCCCACCTCTTCTCACTCTGGCGGGCGTAGGCACGCCCGCCCTACAATAGGGCCGCGATGAACTCGGTGATGTATTCCGGCAGGTAGCCGAAATAGATCGAGGTGACGAGCGCGCCGTCTCGCACGGCGCGCTCGCGCACGAAGATCCCGCCCGCGTTCACCACGTCCACGGCCATGTCGTCGGGGCAGGTGACCTTCTTCCCGCGCACCACATCGGCCGAGACCAGGATCCACGGCGCGTGGCAGATGGCCCCGACGATCTTGTTCCGCGCCACCATCTCCCGCACCAGGTGACAGGTGGCGTCATCCGCGCGCAGTTCCAGCGGCCCGTAGATCCCACCGGGCAGATGGATGGCGTCGAGGTCATCGGCGCGCAGCTCGCGAATCGCCGCGTCGGTCTTGAACGGCAGGCCGTCCGTCCCGTGCCGCCCCTCGCCATACAGCGTGACCCCGCCCTCCGGCCCGGCCACGGTCACCTCCGCGCCGGCCTCCTTGAAGCGGTAGTAAGGGAAGAGCAGCTCGTGCTCGTGATAGCCCGTGGCGATGAGAATGGCGATGCGCTTGCCGGCGAGTTCGTTGCTCATGGGTGTCTCCTCACCCGTGGCTTCTCCGCGCGCATCGCACCCCCTGCGTCGG
>CAZUGW010000279.1:0-4822 GCA_964620055.1 uncultured bacterium | reverse complement strand
GGCCTGCACGCGATCTCCGACCACTTCTGCAGTGGATCGGCGCTGGCCGTCGTTGGTGGTCCACTGCCGAATCTGCAGCCGGCCCTCAATCGCCACCAATCGCCCTTTGTTAAGGTAGTTAGCGGCAAACTCGGCCTGCTTGCTCCAGAGGACGATGGTGATGAAATCGGTCTGCTTCTCGCCGGCCTGGTTCTTCATTCGGTCTACGGCCAGGCGGAAGTTCGCGACAGGCGTCCCGCTCGGCGTGTACCGCAACTCCGGGTCAGCCGTGAGCCGACCGATCAGGATAATCCGGTTCAGCATGGGAATCCGATCCTTTCCCAGGCGGCACTTTCCCGCCTAAGTCACCGCTTTCTCTCCTGCCGCGGGCAAGTCATCACTCAGCCGCACCACCAGATGGCGCAGCACCATCTCCGACACCTTGAGCTGGTTCTCAAGCTCGGCGATGAGAGAAGGGTTGCCGCGCAGTTCGGCCAGAATGTAGATGCCGTCGCGCTTGCCCTTGATCTCGTAGGCCAGGCGGCGGCGCTCCCACGGAACGATCTTCTTGATCTCCGCGCCCCGGCTCTGCGCCAACTCGGTGAAGCGCTGCTGAACCTGGGCGAGACCTTCATCTGAAACCGTGGGGTCTACGATGAACATGATCTCGTAGTCACGCACTGGAGGATTCCTCCTTCCTCTGGACTTGACGGCTCCCCGACGGGAGCAGGAAGGCCAAATCGCGCCTCGGGGAGAGGCGCAGTCGGCACAACGGAGGGGAGTATAGCACGCAAGGGCGGGAGGTGCAACTGCCTACCAGGGCCACCAACTGGACTTCTGGCTGCGGGGAGTAACGTGGAGGTCAAGGGTGCGGGCACCGCCGGCCTTCAGGGTGATCGTCTTCTGTTCCTGATCGAATTCGAAAGGAGCCGCTTGCACATAGATGTAGCTCTCTCCGGGGGCAACCCGCAGTCGATAGCGTCCTTGCGCGTCGGTCTGGGCGTTGATGATCGCGGCACTGGAGCGCGGGCGGTGCGGACCGTAGCTGCCCACCGAAGCGCCCGCAATGGGGTCGCCGGTGGACTTGTCGAACACACGCCCTTCCACCAGCGCGCCGCGGGCGAGCACAAAGTCGGGAAGCGCGACGTCCGCCTCTGACGGGAACACCTGCTGTCCCTCGCGGGCGGCCGCAACCCACTCCTTCGACGTGGTCGCCACCATTACGTTGTAGGTTCCTTGCGGCAGGCCGGGGAGTTGGTACGTGCCGTCCGGCGCGGTGAAGGTGTTTGACCAGCCGGATACCTGGGGCCGGGACGGATCGTCCTGCATCTGGGCAAATACCTCGACGCCTCCGGCCTGTTTGCCGTCGTCGTAGACGACGCGGCCGCGGAGGCTGACTCCAGGACGTGCCACCAGCTCCATCCGGCCCGCGACCGATGCAAGGTCAACGTTGGTAAAGTCATATATGAACCGTGGATCGCGTATCGCGATGCGGGCCTGGCCCATTAGCGGGAGGTCTGGCAGAGACCATCGCCCCCGCGCGTCTGTCTTTACCGTGAACTCAGCTTGGAGTGGGCCGAAGATTCCCGCGTAGTACTCGCGCAGGTCTTTCCCGCGACGCACGTCCTCAAGCACAACGCTCGTCCCTGCCACCGGGCGGCCGGCCTGGTCTTTCACGGCCCCTGCGAGGGATCTGGATTCCTCAAGTCGGATGGACGCCGCTCCGGCTCTCAGGATCGCGCCCCCTATGGCCATCCCTGGATTGTGGACGGTGATCCTCCCGACCGATGCCCAGTCTGGGGCCTCGCTCTCGACCCTGACATGTCCCTGCTGGTCCGTCACCAGCGACTGCGACTCCAGAGGATCGCCACGATTCACTACCACTTTCGCTCCCGCCACAGGCTTGCCGTCCGGGCCAACGATAGTGATGTTTGTTACTCTGGTGGGAAGCGGCGCGGGAGTTGCCGGCGGCGCGGATCGCTTCCCGCAACCGGCCACCAACGCCGTGATCAGGCAAAGGAGAAGAGAGCTTCTCAGCATAGCGACTGCGAGGATAGCACAGCAGGGCGGGAGGCGTAAAGGTGATTGAGGCAAGGAAGCGTAGTTACCTACTCGACGGGCAGACGCCGGTAGCGTATCTGCCGACGATCCGCGACGCAAATGCCCTCTGCCAGGGCCGTCTCCGGAACCGCGAGCAGCAGTCGTTCCAAGATCTCTATCGTCTCTTGTGTGGAGTAGTCGCCACCGCGAAAGAGTACGATCCCGGGGGTAGCGCTTCGCGAAAGGGCCAGTAGCTGCGGGAAGTCGGTGTCGGCCGTGATCACCACGCGAGCTTCCCGCACTGCACAGTCGAGCAACTCCGAATCGGGGGCCTGCGCCATGCCTTGGTCGAAGGCATGGACGGCGTCGTGGCCCTGCTCGTTCAGCCAAGCCGCCACGCGCAAAGGCAGACACATGTCCACCAGGAATCTCATCGGGCGAACTCGACCACTTCCTCTTCGGCCAAGGCCGCCGCGTACGCCAACGCCGCCTGGATATCTTCGTGTTCCAGATATGGGTACTCCGCGAGGAGGGCGCGCTCGTCCTCGCCGGCCGCGAGGAGGCCGAGCAGCCGCGATACCGGGAACCGCAAGCCGCGAATGCAGGGCTTGCCGCCCATGACCTCAGAATTCACCGTGATGCGATCGAAGCGTGTGGTCGCCATCTCTCGGCCTCCACGTGGCAGCGCGGTTATTATAACATGGGTTTCTGTCGCCCGCGCGGCGGATTGCTAGAAGCCTGCCTTCAGAAACCTCAAGTTCCTCCCCGCCGCGCCCACCGGATCGTCCGTCTCCGGTGTCTCCAGCACCAGCCACTTGTCATACCCGATGGCCTTGAGCGCGACCGACACCGCGGGCAGGTCGAGGCGGCCTTCGCCGAGGTACTGACCGCCGGGGTCTTTGGCGTGGACCTGGGCGATGCGCGGGCCGAGTTGGTGGATCTCGGCGATAGGATCGTTGCCCAGCCCGAGGCCGTTGCCGAAGTCGTAGTAGACCTGCACCGCGGGAGAGTTCACGCCGTCCGCGATCCGGAGCAGGGCCGGCGCGCTCTTGCCGCAGCCGCGGCCCACGTTCTCGATGGCCAGGGTGACCCCGCTCGCCTCGGCCGCCGGAGCGACCTTCGTCAGTTCCTCGATCCACCGTTGCGGCGCTTCGTCCCCTTCGTCGGGCGCGCCGGGGGTGATGGGGACGAGGATCACCTTCGCGCCGAGTTCGGCGCACCACCGGATGGCGTCAGCGGTGAACCCCTGGGCGCGCTCCCGCACCGCCGCGTCGGGGTTGGCGAAGCTGTAGGTCCAGAATGTGCCGAGACAGACGGAGGCGAGTTCGAGCTTCTCCTCTGACAGCAGTCGCTTGATTTCCGCTCGTCCCTCTGCGCTCCACAGCGGGTTCTCCGCGTAATCCGCGCCGACGTCCAGTTCCACCCCGTCGAAGCCGAGCTTTCCGCACTCCCGGATCACGTGCTCATACGTCCCCGGCATGCAGCTACTCATCAGTCCGTACTTCATCGTGGTCTCCTCGATTCAGTGCTCGCTACACCGTTCTTTGACATGGCGAGGGGGCGTCCTGCTGTGATTCAGGTTAACAGTGCAGGTTCGCGCACCTCGCGCAGACGCCGGGACCTCCGCGCCTTATCCCGCCGCCCTGATCTGTCTCCTGAAGGCGGCGGGGGTGCAGCCATAGTGCTGGACGAAGCTGCGGTGAAGGTGACTGGCGTCCACGAAGCCGGACTGGGCCGCGATGTCTTCCGTGGAGCCGTCGGTGGTAAGCAGTAGGTGCTGGACCACGGCGAGACGGGCGCGCAGCCGAAAACGGCCGAAACTCAGCCCCATGGTCTGTCGGAAGAGCAGGCCGAACTGGGCGTGTCTGAGGTTGCAGGCGGCGGCCGCCTCCGTCAAGGAGAGGCCCCGCGCGCCGCGCTGGTGAAGGAGGGTGAGCGCGGGCATGATCCGACCGAGATGGCTGGCGCGAAAGCGCAGCCGGCCGCCGGCCACCTGGGGCGGTTTCCAGTCCCGGCTTAGATCGAAGAGCAGGCGGAGCAGGTCCAGCCTCACCGAGGTCTGCCAGCCTGGTTGCTGGCCTTCGATCTCCTGGCGCAGCCGTTGCCCGATGACCAGCGCCGCCTCACGGGTCTCCGGGGTGGATACCCAGGGCCGTTGGCTGGGAGGGGAGGCGAAGATGCTCAGCCACGACACGTCGCCGAACATCTCCTCCCCGAGGAACTCGGGGAGGAAGACGACCATCACTCGCTCCGTGTGAGGCAGCACCTCCCGCCACCCGTGGGGCTCCCACGTCGCGCACAGCCAAACATCACCGGGGATCCCGGGCAGGACCCAGTCGGGGAAATGCCTCTCCGCGCGGCCGGTGAGGGTAACTCCGACTTCCAGGCCGGCGTGCATGTCGAGGCAGAGGCCCGTAGGGTGAGCTTCCCCCGGGGCGACTCTCGCCCAGATCGGCGCGGCCGGGGAGAGGCGAAAGGGACTGGTGAACGTGGGAGGCATTGCCCACATGCTCCAGTCAGGATTAGGTTCCTGGGATCGGAGTCGTAGCGCCATGCAGCAGATTATACAAGAACTGCATCAGCCCGTCCAATGACCTGGCAACGGCCTCAAGATATCATATATGATTACGGAAAACTGTTGGCCCAAAGGGAGGTGAAGTCGGCGAAAGGCGAGAAGGCGAGCTGTAACCGTCAAGCAAGATTCAACTATAAAGGGGGAAGGACATGGCTGTGCGTCGCGTTGGTCTCTGTGTCTTGCTGTGCCTTAGCCTGATGCTGTTAGTTGGGACAGGCCTGGCCCATG
>CAZUGW010000278.1:0-4832 GCA_964620055.1 uncultured bacterium | reverse complement strand
GATTGCCACACCGACGTCACCTCCATCCGGCACCGGTCTCCCATGCCCCCGGTGGATTGCACGCGCTGCCACAGCGGCGACGAGACGCAGGCCGCGCTCAAGGCCCAGGCCGGCCGAGAGGCCCCGTTGGATCAACACTCCGAGGTGAAGCGCCACGGCGCGAAGGGCCTGCCCGTCTGCGTCCAGTGCCACGGGACCCATGACATCAAAGCCCCGGCTGATCCGGGCTCGCACCTTGGCAGACTGCACATCGCCGATTGCTGCGGGGCCTGCCACCCCATGGTCGCCGTGCACTATCGCGAGAGCGTCCACGGTCGGGCCGCACTCGCCGGCAATTCCGACGTCCCCACCTGCTCTTCCTGTCATCCTGAGCATGCCCGGCACAAGGTGAAGGGCGTGCTCCAGGAGGGCGTGGTCGCCAAGTGCACCTCCTGCCACGAAGACCCGGGGCTGCAGCACAAGTACGCCATCCCCGGAAACCGCCTGGCCAGCTACCTGGGCAGCTACCACGGCGCAGCCACGGAACTGGGTGACATCCGCACCGCCGACTGCGCCAGTTGCCACGAGAACCACCACATCCTGCCCTCGAAGGACCCGCGCTCGAGCGTCAACCGGGCCAATCTGCCGAAGACGTGCGGCCACTGCCATCCGAATGCGGGCGTGCATTTCGCGGAGGGCACGATCCACCTTCAGCCGACCATGAAGCGCGACCCGATCATCTACCTGGCGCGGATCGGGTACATGGTCTTCATCGCGGGGCTGATGTCGAGCTTCCTCGGCTACATCTGCCTCGACCTCATCGCCCGCGCGCGGCGACGCTTCCCGCCGAGCAAGCGGCCCCACGAGGGCAAGGCGGAGCCGGAGTTCGAGCGCCTCACCCTCAACCAGCGGGTCCAGCACTGGGTCTTGATCGCCAGCTTCGCCACGCTGCTGATCACCGGCCTCCCGCTGGCCTCGCCGGGATCGGCGATCGCGCGCGGGGTCATCACCTTCCTGGGCGGCATGGGGACGCGGGCCGTGATCCACCGCACCGCCGCGTTGGCGCTGGTGACCATCTGCTGCTACCACCTGCTGTTCGTGCTCTTCTCCCGCCGCGGCTATCGCGACTTTCGCCAGTTGATCCCGTGGCTGCAGGACGGCAAAGACGTCTTGCAGATGCTCAAGTTCTACTTCGGCTTCAGCCCGGCGCCGGCCCGGTTTGGCCGCTACAACTTCATCGAGAAGTTCGAGTATCTGGCGGTGGGCTGGGGCTCGGTGGTGATGATCGGCACCGGCGCGCTGCTCTGGGCGCCCCACCTCAGCCTCGTCTTCCTCCCGAAGTGGATGATGGACGTAGCGCTGATCGTGCATAGCTGGGAGGCCATCCTCGCCTTCCTCGCCATCATCGTCTGGCACATGTACAACGTCCACATGAACCCCTCCATCTTCCCCATGAGCCGCGTCTGGCTGACCGGGAAGATCAGCCAGCACGAACTGCAGGAGAATCACCCCCTCGAGTACGAGCGGATGCTCCGCGCCCAGGAGACGACAGTGCGCGAGGAAGAGGGGGATTTGGTATGAGCCGACTGCGCCTCCACTGGCTCCCGGCTGTGCTGGCGGCCTGCGCGTGGCTGGCGGCCTCGGCCGCGGGCACCTCCGCCGGCGTTCGCGCGCCCATGCCGATCTCGGCGGAACTGGCGCAGGATAGCGACTTCTGCCTGGGCTGTCACGGTACGGCCACCCACGCCAAGGACGCGCCTCTGGTGGACCAGAAGACGCTGCCGGCCTCCGCCCATGCCGCCGTGAGGTGCTCCGAGTGCCATACCGCCGTCACCACCCTCCCCCATCGCTCTCCCGTGCCTCCGGTGGACTGCACCCGCTGCCACAGTGGCAACACCAAGCAGGCCTCGCTCAAGGCCCAGGCGGGAAAGGAGGCGCCGCTCGACGCGCACTCCGAGGTCACCCGGCATGGGGCGAAGGGCCTGCCGAAGTGTGCGAACTGCCACGGGACGCACGATATCCACTCCGTCTCGGACGTGGCCTCCCACGTCGGGAGAAGGCACATCGCCTCCACCTGCGGGACCTGCCACCTGCGGGAAGCGAAGGACTACAGCCAGAGCGTGCATGGCTCGAAGGCGCTGGCCAACAATCCGGACGTCCCCACCTGTGTGACCTGCCACCCCGAGCACGCACGGCTCGGGAAGAAGGGCGTGTTCCAGGAGGGGGTGGTGAAGATGTGCGGGTCGTGCCACGAGAGCGCGGTGCTGCAGGAGAAGTACGCGTTCGCGGGAGATCGTCTGGCGAGCTATCTGGGGAGCTATCACGGGATTGCGACGCAGCTTGGCTACAAGCGGACCGCGAACTGCGCGAGTTGCCACGGCAACCACTTGATTCTACCGACCAAGGACCCGCGCTCGGCCACCAATCCGGCGAACCTTCCGCGGACCTGCGGGAAGTGCCATCCTAAGGCGAATGACAATGTGACGCGCGGGAAGATCCACGTGATGGCGACCGCGGAGAGCGGCGGGCTGCTCTATCGCATCAATGTGATGTTCAAGTGGTTCACGTTGTGCACCATCGGCCTGCTGGTGGGTCATATCACCCTGGAGTTGTTCGGCCGGATGCGCGGGCGGACGGGAGGTCTCGCGTGACGCCTCGGTCCCCTGGCGAGATGACGGAAGAGCGACAGTCCGCCTCCGGCGGTCCCGGCTGGTCGGCCCTGCTGAGAGAGATGGCGGAGGGGCTGCGGCAGGAACGCGCGGAATTGGAGCAGCAGGTTGACTGGCGAGTGCTGGCGGAGGCCGAGCGCGACATCGCCGCGGACCTGGCCGAGGAGGCCCGACGCCGATTGCGGGTGCGCGTGGCCCAACGCGTCGCGGCGGCCCGCCCCGAGCAGGCAGAGGAGGGGGAGTTCCAGCGCTTCAGCGTGGTGTTCCGCCTCCAGCACTTCGGGCTGATGTTGAGCACACTGGTGCTGATCATCACGGGACTCCCGCTCCGTTACGCCGAGACCGCGTGGGCGCGGATGTTCTTCAGTTGGATCGGAGGCGTGCCCGTTCAGGCCGTGGCCCACCGCGCCGCCGCCGGCCTGCTGATCGCGGTAGGCGTTCTTCACATGGGGTACATCTCGCTGACGCGCGAGGGGCGGGGTGAGTTCAAGGCCTTAACACCGCGGCCGCGTGATGTGGCCCACCTGATCCACAACCTGTGCTACTTCATCGGGCTGACACGGCGCGGCCCGCGGTTCGACCGGTTCAGCTACGTGGAGAAGTTCGACTACTGGGCGGTGTATTGGGGGATCGCGGTGATGGTCGGTTCCGGGCTGATGCTGTGGGCGCCCGAGATCTCGATGCACTACCTGCCCAAGTTCGCGATGGACATCGCGCAGGCGATCCACAGCGATGAGGCCCTGCTGGCCGCGGTGGCGATCATCATCTGGCATTTCTACAACGTGCATTTCGGCCCGGAGCACTTCCCCTTCAACCGGGCCTGGCTCACCGGCCGCGTATCCGAGGAGAAGATGCGGAAGTACCACCCGCTGGAGTATGAGCGCCATCTTCGCGCCCAGCCGACGCACGAGGAAGAGCGGGAGACGGGATGAGCCGCGTCGGTCACTACCTCCGCTCTCCTTTCGCGCCCTTGCTCAAGCGGGTGAGACTGCCGTTCACCCGGCGGACCCTGCCCGCCTGGCTGCTCCTCTCCGTCGGCACGCCGATTATCCTCTTCTTCGGCGTCTCCGCGCTCGTGGTTACTAACCAGCCGCTTTTCTGTACTTCTTGCCACGAGATGGACCTCCACTACGCCACCTGGCACCAGTCGGGACACCGGAACGTGGGATGCGAGGAATGCCACGTCATGCCCGGCGCGGTGAGCATGTTCAAGAGCAAGATCGACGCGCTGCGGCTGGTGAGGGCGCACGCCGGCGGCGACATCCGGGCCCAGGCGATCCAGGGCCACGTGCCTGACTCCAATTGCCAGCGCTGCCATCCCGAGACCCCGGAACTCGTCACCTACCATGGGCTGAAGATCACTCATAGGGACCACTGGAAGCTGGGGGTGGAGTGCACCTTTTGCCACAACCGCGTGGTGCACGGCCCGAAGTGGATGTACACCGGGGTGACCTCCTCCGAGAAGGTCGAGGCCGTGATGACGGCGGCGAAGTACACCCCCACCATGGAGACGTGCTACCGGTGCCACGACGGCAAGCGCGCCCCCAATGAATGCTCCACCTGCCACGTCAGCCTGGGCGAGCGCAAGCCCACCGTCTTCGACCCGGCCTGGGTGGAGGCGCACCGGGCGGAGGTGCAACGCACCGGGGAGGCGGATTGCGAGCGCTGCCACACGACTGATTTCTGTGCGGGCTGCCATCGCGCCGCCAACCCGCACCCCAGCGACTGGATCGCCCAGCATCCCGAGCAGGTGCGAAAGAGCCCGACGGGTTGCCCCAAGTGCCATCTCGCGCCCGCGGAGACGCAGCCCACCGATGTCAGGAAGATGGCCTTCTGCGTGGACTGCCACGGGCTACGGCAGCAGCATAAGCAGGCGAATTGGCAGCAGGTGCACGGCAAACAGTCCCTCGCCAATCCGGCCTACTGCCAGCAGTGTCACACCACGGAGTGGTGCTCGGCCTGTCACTCCATCAGCAAGCCGCATCCGCCGGAGTGGCTGGCGCGGCACTCGGCCGAGGCGAGCCGCAACCCGACAAGCTGCCAGGTGTGCCATACGCAGCAGTTCTGCGAGTCCTGCCACCAGAGCAAGCGGAGCGTCCCGGCCTCGCATCAGAACGACTGGCTGGCGCGCCACAAGGACTCCGCGCGGCAGCCGGGGGCGACCTGCAACACCTGCCACAAGCC